>JAGHCE010000008.1 GCA_021160625.1 Planctomycetota bacterium
CACTGCCCGAATACCCGTCTCCCAACGATACCGTCAAGAATATCGTCCGTATCGCCTTGCAACATAAGACCTTCTGAACACGCTAACCGGCGCAAGGCATATTCTTGTCTGCCGAACGTTTATTCCGGGCGCAGCAAGCGGCGTCCCTACAGATAATCTGTGGCACTGGTGGCTGTGTAGGGGCAGGGCTGGCCGCACGCGGAATAGACCGGCCTTTCGCGGCCACGGCACGCTTGATTTGCGTGGCCGGCGCCGTTACCATTCGCAGGTGGGAAATGTGCGAATCCCCGGCGGTGTTCCCCCTTGCCTCTTTGACGCGGCCGGGTGGGGTGAATAAAGCAAAAGGTCGCAAAGTCTAATCATTGTGCCGGTATGGCACCGGAGGGTGCCCCTTGGCACGGGCAACCGACAAGGAGCTTCTGGCGGCGATCGCCCGGCGGGACAACTTTGCCGGCAGGGAGTTTTTCCTGCGGCACAGACAAGGGGCGTTCCGGGTGGCGTATCGGCTCCTGGGCAACGAGGCCGACGCCCTGGACGTGGTTGAGGACGCATTTGTCAAGATAATGAAGGCCGCCGCCGGTTTTCGCGGCGAGGCGAGCGTCAGGACCTGGTTTTACCGCATAGTCACGAACACCGCCCTTGACGCCAGGCGCAGGAGAAGCCGGTTCGTGGCCCTTGAGACCGCCGACGAGGATGCCCCCGGCCTCAAGGAGATCCTGCCGTCGCGGGAGGAATCCCCGCCGGCGGCCGCATTGAGAAAGGAAACGGCGCAGAAAATCCGCGAGGCTGTCGCGCTTCTCGGCGAGAAGCACAGAACGGTCTTTGTGCTGGTGGTTGTCGAGGGCCTCTCCTACAGGGAGACGGCCGGTGTGCTCGGCATCTCGCCCGGCACAGTGATGTCGAGGCTCTTCTACGCGCGCAAGTACCTCCAGGAGAGCCTCAGGAAGTATGTGGAGACGGATAGTGAGTGACTGCGAAAAGTTCGAGCGGGCGATCTCGGCCTTCGTCGACGGGCGGCTCGATGACCGGAAGGCCCGCGAGCTCGAAGCCCACCTGGCCGGGTGCCCTGCCTGCCGGGCTACCCTGGAGGCCTGGCGCCTCGCGGCCGAAGCGGCCCGCGAGGTGCCTTCCGTCGATGGTAAGCGCTGGGAGGAAATCTGGCAGCGCATCGAGAAACGCTCCGCCGAGGCCGAGGCCGCCTTGCGGCCGAGCACTCCCGTCGCGACTTCCCTGTGGCGGGCCGTCTGGAAGGGCGCGGCCGTAACGGCCCTGGCAGCGAGCATCCTGCTGGCGGTCTATTTCCTGATGCAGGGCAACGGCGCGGCCGGGCCCCCCGCGAGCACCGGCGACCGGTTCGAGGTGGTCAGCATAGAGGTGGAAGCGCCCGACTACGATGTTTTCGTGATGGCTCCGGAGGAGGGCGAGCTTCCCGTTATCTGGCTGGAGAGGGGCGCGTAGGGATTGGCTGGACCCGCCGGCGATGCGGTCGGAAAACGCCTCGGACGGGGAAAGCAACCGAGCCTTCTCCTTGCGGCCGGTGGCCGGGCTCGTTACAATCGCGGCGGAAGGGAGAAAGGGCAAATGAAAAAACTCGTCGTCGCTGCGGCCGTCATCGTCTTGCTGGCCCCTGTTGTGCTTGCGGGTCCCACCACGGTCACGGTCACGCAGATCAGGGCCTCCGGTTCCGGGGGCGAGGTATCCATCGATGCAGGAATCAAAGACCTCAAGGAAAGCCTCGCCAAGCGATTCCGTTTCGCGAAGTACGCCTTCCTCTCACGCAAGTCATCGACCCTCTCCAAGGGGGGCACAAAAACCTGGAAACTCGCCGACGGGAATTACCTCGATATCAAGTTTTCCGGCGCCGAGGGGAACGGCAACAAGGTTGTCTACACGCTGTCGCTGGAGGTCTACTCGCGAACGCCCAAGGGCCGGGAAACGATCGCCAAGACCACCGTCAAGCGCTCCAAGGGGAAGGCCTTTTTGTATGGGCTGGGCCACTCGCGGACGGTCGGGGGCACGCTCATCCTCGTCATAAAGGCCGAGTAAAGCGTCAAAGACCCCTTCTGCGGTCGGAGAGCCGCTTCGCGAACTGCTGCGCGGTGAGGCAGTTGAGCACGTCGGCCTTCTCAAGCCACCCCTTCCTCGCAACCCCCACGCCGAAGGCCAGGTAGTCGAGGTCTTCGGGGTCGTGCGCGTCGAGGCTGACGACGAACTTCGCACCAATGTCCTTCGCGGCCTTCACGTAGCGCCAGTCGAGGTCGAGCCTGAGGGGGTGGGCGCTTATCTCGACGGCGACGTCGTTGTCGGCGCAGGCCTGAAGCACCGCCTCGATGTCGACCGCGTAGGGCTCGCGCTGCAAGAGGAGCCTGCCTGTCGGGTGCGCCAGGATGTCGACGTAGGGGTTCGAAACGGCTTTTATGATCCTGGCCGTCATCTCCTGCGAACTCATCGCAAACCCCGAATGCACGGCCGCTATCGAGCAGTCGAACTGGGAGAGGAGCGAGTCGTCGTAGTCGAGCGACCCGTCCCGCATTATGTCCACCTCGATGGAGCGGAATATCCTGAAGCGGGAAAGGTGCTCCTGTACGCGGGCCACCTCCTCCCACTGACGGCGGACGCGGCTTTCGGTGAGGCCGTTTGCGATCGTGACCGCCTTCGAGTGGTCGGACAGGACGAAGTAGGTAAAGCCCCTGCGCTTTATCTGGCGGCCCAGCTCCTGGAGGGACATCTTCCCGTCGCTCCAGCTCGAGTGGATGTGGACAAGGCCCCTGACGTTCTTCGTCTCGACAAGGTCGGGGAGTTTGCCCCTGAGCGCCGCCTCGATCTCGCCGGTGTTTTCGCGCAGCTCCGGCGGTATCGCCTCCATAACGAAATGCGCGAAGAGGGCTTCCTCGTCTCTTGCCGGCAGCATCGTGTCGCCGTCGAAGAGGCCGTATTCGTTTAGCTTCCAGCCGTGTTCCACGGCGAGTCGCCGCATATGGATATTGTGCTCCTTGGAGCCGGTGAAGTAGTGCCGGGCCGCCGCGTACGACCTGTCCTCGACCACGCGCAGATCGATCTGTATGCCCGGCGCAAAGATCACCGTGCCTTTCGTGTCGCCCGCCGCCGGCACGCGCTCGACGCCGTCGAGTTCGGTAAAGGCGCGCACTACCCCGGGCGCGTCGTCGGAGGCGGCCAGGATGTCTATGTCGCCTATCGTCTCCAGGCGGCGGCGGATGCTGCCGGCCAGAGATGCGCGCTTTACCCCGGCAATCTTCTTTATCTCCCTCAGCACGTGCTCGGCCGGCCCCAGCGCGTCCGAGAGCAGCCTTCGCCCCTGGTACCTGCGGTACAGGCGGATGCCGTCGAGGATACCGGCCTGGGACTTCTCTCCCATACCGGCCAGTTTTGCAAGCCGCCCGTCGGAGGCGGCCTCCTCCAGCTCATCAATCGAGCCGATGCCGAGGGAGTCGTAGAAGACTCTTACTTTCTTCGGCCCCACGTCGGGAATCTTGAGAAGCGTAAGAATACCCTCGGGCAGCGGTTCCATAATCTCGTCGAGATAGCCCATACGGCCGGTGGTGACGAGCTCGGTGACCTTCTTGGTGAGGGCCTCGCCGAAGCCGGGAATATCCGAAAGGGCGCCCTCGGAGACAGTCCGGTTTATGTCCTCGCCGAGGTTCTCTATCGTCCGGGCCGCCGAGTAGTAGGCGCGCGCCTTGAAGGGGTTCTCGCCGCGAATCTCAAGCACCTGCCCAACCCGCTCGAGAATGTCGGCTACTTCCTTGTTTGTCATACCTGTCTTCACTCCTCAAATGACTCCGTGAGAGCCCCCGTCCGTCTTCAAGCGGGCTGCTTCCGCCAGGCTTCAGGTCGCCCCGTGCGCGTACACGAGTTTCACCGGTGCGGCGCCTGTTCTGCGCGTTGCGTGCGGCGCCCTCGGCGGGATGGAAACGGCCGTGCCGGGCGAGACCTCGTATACCCGGCCGTCGACGGTCATCTCTCCAACGCCGGAAATGATGTAGGCGGCCTCCTGGTCCTCGTGCACCTGCAGCGGCCCGAACTCAGCAAGGAAATACTCGGCCACGCCGAGGCTGAAACCGCTTGTCGTCCCAAGCGCCGACGAACCGCCGACGAGGTCCTTGCTCCAGCGGTCGACGTTCTCCTCGCGGGCGACATCTTCTTCCCGAACTGTTCCGGACATTGCTGCTGCCCCCCTAAGTGGTTCCAATTAACTGATGTCCTGTAACGTGATGTGCCACGACCAGTCTTGCCCCGCCGTGCAGATCATATTGCGCGCACGGCAAGCCAATAAGTAGGATGGACATTCTTGTCCGTCGGCATTCATTTCGCGTGCGCCAAAGTTTACCCGCCGTGGAGGGCACACCCTATACATCCGACCTTTCGCGGGCCAGGCTCCCCTCGCCCCTACCTGGTAGCCGGCCTACCTGGTAGCCGGCCTACCTGGTAACCGGCCTGCCTGGTAACCGGACTGCTTCTACTTGGAGTTACTTAGTGTAATCCGCATCTCGACAATTCCGTCGCCCTCAAGCGCCGTGTCGACGAAGACATCCGTCTGACAGGGGCGCTCGACGGCCTCCCACTTTACTTCGCTGCCCGAAAGCGTAACGCCTGCAATCCGACGAGCCGCGACGCGCACCCGGCAGGAAAGCGCCGCCTCAAGAGGCTCGTCGACGGGAACCGCCGCGCTGCATACGACGACGCCGTCCTCGAAGCGCCTCTTGACAGAGCCCCGGCCGCGTGCGGCCCTCCACAGCGAGGCACGCGACGCGCGCCTGGCCGCCGCCGTTTCCCCGGAGGCCCTCACCGCGAAGCCCTCGTCGCCGGCGACCACACGGTTGGGAAAGCCCGGATACCTTTCCCCGGTGAAGGTTTTGGTCCCCTCCACCAGGAGCCCCACAACCGCCGCCCGGCCGCTCGCGCCGGCCTGGCCGGGCGAAAGCGCCGCGTGGTTTACTTCCATTCCGAATACCGTCGAGTGAAACTCGTCGTAGCACCACCCGGCGAAGAAGTTGTTGTAGCCCCCGCCCGCCACCGATTCGACGGTGAAGCAAAAGCCCTCGCGGCAAGCCGCCTCGCACATTCTTTCGGCGAGAGCATTGTGAACGCGGTCGTCGATGCCGCCGGGGGATGTGTTCGCCGTGATGACGGCCTCGATGTCGGATTGTCCCAGGCTGTGAATGTCGACCACGGCGTCCGGCTGGAGGCTGTGGGCAAGCGGCACGAGAGCGGCAATTTCCGTAGGCGAAAGGCCGTCGGAGGGCGCGTGAAACTGAGCACGCACGCAGCCGTCGGGGTTCGCCACGGGCACGACGACCACGTTTAGCCTGCCGCGTATGAGCGCGGCGGCCTCTCCCGCCAGGAAGCCGAGCATCTCCAGGCCCACGGTGCGCGTGCCGAGTTCGTTTCCGTGACGGCCACAGACGACGAGCGCCACTTCCTTGTCATCGTCTGGCGTTCTGGGATCGGTTATCGCCACTGCGGGGACCCTGCGGCCTTCCTCGGAAGGGGCAGTGGGGATAAGCCGGGCGATGCGGCCGTTGGAGGCTACGAAGTCGTCCACGCGATCGTGGATTTCATCGAGAGATGGATAGCCTTTCTGCATCCCCGGCCCCGCTTTCGTCCCAGTGCCTGTCTTTATCGCGGGCTAGGCTCCCCTCGCCCTACATCGCGCGAGTTACTTACTTCGCGGGCCAGGCTCCCCTTGCCCCTACAAAGTGTCTACTTTGTCGTGCGTGCGAGCTGCTACGGAGCGCCTATTTTATCGCGCGCGCGAGCTGCTCAACGATGATCTCAACGTCGCTTTGGGCAAGCGAGTTGTAAAAAGGCAGTGCCAGCGTCCGCCCGGAGATGTCCTCGGTGACCGGGAAATCCCCCACCTTGTAGCCGAATTGGTCCCTGTAGAGCGGCTGCAGGTGTATCGGGGGGAAATACGCCCTGCACTCGACCCCCCAGTTCGACAGCCGCTCCATCACGGCCGAGCGCGTGTGCCCCTTGTCGAGGATCACCACGAATACGAACCACGAACGCTCTAACCCCTCCACCCGGGAGAGCGCCTCGACGCCGTCGACCTCGCCGAGGGCCTTCTCGTACCACGAGGCCACCTTGGCGCGTCTGGCGATGGTCTTGTCTATGCGCCGAAGCTGCGAGAGCCCCAGCGCCGCCGACATTTCGTCGAGGCGGTAGTTGAAGCCCAGCCTCTCGTGTTCGAGCCACAAGCTCCGGCGAGTGCGGCCCTGGTTGCGCATCGAGTATGCAAGCTCCGCAATCTGCCCGTCGTCGGTGACGAGCATCCCGCCTTCCCCGGTCGTCATCTGCTTGTTCGGATAAAAGGCAAAGGCCGCCGCATCGCCGAAGCTGCCCACCTTGGCGCCGCCGTAGGTTGCGCCTATGGCCTCGCAGGCGTCCTCGACGATGGCCAAGTCGTACTCTTCGGCGATCTCTTCAATGGCCTTCATATCGCAGGGCAACCCGAAGATGTGCACGGGCAGGATTGCCTTCGTCTTTTTCGTGATTGCCTTTTTGATCTTCGAGACGTCCATATTGAGCGTCGCGGGGTCGATGTCCACGAACTTCGGCACGGCGCGCTCGAAAAGCAGGCAGTTGCCCGAAGCGATAAACGAAAACGGCGTGGTGATTACCTGGTCCCCGTCGCTGATGTCGAGCGCTCGGATCGCCAGGTGCAGCGCCGATGTCCCGGAGTTTACCCCGATGGCGTACGTGGTGCCCGTGTATTCGGCGAAGGCCTTCTCGAACGCTTCCAGCCTCGGCCCCAGCGCCAGGATCGGGGACTTGAGGACCTCCGTCACCGCCTGGATGTCCTGGCGGTCGATGTCCGGCTGCGACAGGGGATATGCCATCGGTTGCCTTTCGCGAAAAGAGGACGGTCGCCGAAGCGCCGCTTTCTCAGCGGCCTTCGTACCGGACGCGGCTCTTATCCGGCAGGGGCGCCCCGGTAACGAGTGCTCCCGACTCATATAGTAACGAAATGATCGCACTCCTGTCAAGACAGGGAGCCGCCGATGAGCGGTAAAGGGCTTCGGGTATGGAGGCGGCGGGCGTAAAAATCCCGGCGTGTATGGGGTGCACCACCAGGAGTCTCTTTATCTGGGTGGTGCGCGGCAGTTCCTCGCCGGTGAGGAGTTCCTCTTCCAGTTTTTCCCCCGGCCGCACGCCTATTTTGTGAACTTTGATGCCGGCCGGGTCGATGCCCACAGTCGGCGCGTAGGTTTCAATGACGGCATCCAGGAGGTCTCTTATCCTGAGAGCCGGCATCTTCAGGATGAATATCTCGCCGCCGTCGGCAAGCCCCCCGGCCTCAAGCGTCAACGTCACCGCGCTGGAAATCGGCATCATAAAGCGCGTCATTCGCTCGTCGGTAAGCGTCACCGGGCCGCCGCGCTCTATCTGTGACTTTGCCAGCGGCACCAGCGAGCCGCGCGAGTTCAGGACATTGCCGAACCTCACGCAGGAGAAAACCGTGTCTGTCGCCCAGGCGTTGGCCGTGGCCACGAGACGCTCGGACAAGAGCTTCGTCGCGCCCATCGTGCTGGTCGGGTTTATCGCCTTGTCGGTCGATACCGCTATCACCTTGCGACAGCCTGCCTCCAGCGCCGCCTCGATGAGGTTCTGCGTGCCGACGACGTTGGTCTTGACCGCCTCGAAGGGGTTGTACTCACAGCTGGGAACCTGCTTGAGGGCTGCGGTGTGAAAGACGACCTCTATTCCCTTCATCGCGCGGCGCAGGCGGTCCTTTTCCCTGATGTCGCCCACGAGATACCGCACGTCGCTTCGCTGCCCAAGGGCGCTTTCAAGCCAGTACTGTTTGTTTTCGTCCCGCGAGTAAATCCTGACCACCGCCGGTGACTGCGCCAGCACCTGCCGCACAATCTCCGACCCGATCGAACCCGTCCCGCCGGTGACGAGAACCGCCTTACCTCGAAGATAGTCGTACATTGTCCCTCCCCATCCGCTCAATCCTCCGCAGCCTTCAAACAGCGTTGGTTGCTCGCACCTGCCGCGAGCGTTTCCGGCACCCTGCTCGAAAGACCGCTATGGCCTCTCAGTAAAATATAGAAAGGCAAATCCTGTGCCGCCGCGGCCCGCCGGTGTGCACCACTCGACGGTCGAACGACGCAACTATTGGCGAATACAAGAGTTACGCAAGAAAGGATTTGCGAGACGGCCCCTCTCCCGTGGAACTCTCCCCGGTTCTTATCGGAATTATCTGCGCGAGGACTGGAAAGTTTTTACAGGTGCTTGCGGACCCGCGCCGGCACCCCTATCACCAGCGTCTTCTCCGGCGTGTCGCGCACCACCGCCGCCCCTGCGCCCACGATGCACCCGCCCCCGATAGTGATGTTTTGGATGACGGCGGCTCCGATGCCGATGAAGGCTTCGGCGGCGACCCTGACGCGCCCGGCTATGTGGCTGCCCGGCGCAAGCTGCGCAAAGTCCTCTACGACGCAGTCGTGGTCGACGGTGGCGGCGGTGTTGATGATGACGCCCCTTCCCAGCGACGCGCCCGTCAGGACAACCGTCCCTGCCGAGATCGTGGTGCCGGAGCCGATTTCGACGCCGGCCGAGATGACCGCCGAGGGGTGGACTGCGGTTGTCGCGGGGACGCCGTGCTCGTCGAGCCAGACCATAAGCGCCTTGCGGCGGGAGTTGTTTCCGTGGCCGAGGATTGCCGTCACGTTGCGGCCCTCGACGTAGTCTCCAAACGCCGCCAGCCCCCGCAGGACGGGCTTTTCGAATATGCTCTCGCCGACGGCGCCCTTGGCTTCGACGTCCACGAAGGCGGTGACTTCGCCGGCCTGGCCGCGCGCGAGAAGGATGTCGTAGACGACGCGCGCGTGCGCGCCTGCCCCGACTATGACGATTTCATCCGCCATTCGACGTTTCTCCGGTGCCATAGGGGCATATTCTACGGCTGCCGGGAGAAAAGTCACCAGTCGTTTGGGCGCGCGGTGCTGTTTAGTATCCGTCAGACAGAGATTAGATAGAAAATCCTTGAGTAGAAAAGCCACTAATATATTACAACATAAGGCAAGTGAAGAAGAAGCGGTGCGTTTCGGAAGGCTCTTAGTACGTGATTTGCTTTCTGAGGATGTCGGGGCCGATTTCGAGCCCCTCAAGGACGCCGACTATGCGGGAGGAGGCCCGGCCGTCGCCGTAAATGTTTTTTGCACTTTCAAGACGCTTCCTTTTCCGGGTGTCGAAGACGATGCTTCTTACAGCCTTTTCGATCGCGTTTGCGTTCGGTTTGACGTCGAGAGTGTTGCCTGCACGCTGTCTGCCTGCCTGCCTGCGGCCGATGTTGACGACCCCCAGGTGGAGGCTCGCCGCCTCGATGATGCCGGAGCTTGAGTTGCCCACCATCACCGTGGCGGCCTTCATTACGGCGAGGAACTCGCTTCGCGGCAGGCTCCTGGCGGTGCGCAGCCACGCGCGGCCTTCGTAACGCGCTATTACCCTTGTCATCGCGCGCGAGCCCGCGTCGGAGTTTGGATAAACCAGTATCGTCGGGAGGCCGACTGCTTCGAGCGCGCGGAGAGTCTCCTCGATTTCCCCGGCGGCGGTTTTCGGATGAGTGGAGATGCTGTGCTGGACGGCCAGGATGAGAGGTTTTCGCGGCGGGAAACCGTAGCGCTTCTTCGTTGCGGACGCCGCCGGGAGCCTCGTCGGGTGAATCTCGTCGAGGCCGGGTGCGCCGACGACGAAGATGCGCTTCCTTAGCTCTCCAAGCCGCCGGATTCGCCTTGCAGCGCCCTCGGTGGCCGCGAAGTGGATATGCGCCATCTTGGTTATCGCGTGGCGCATATAGTCGTCGTAGCCGCCCTCGGCCCTGTCGCCGCCGTGGATGTGCGCGAGAACCTTTCCGGAAAGCGCCGCGGCCGCGGCCGCGGCAAAGCTCTCAGTCCTGTCGCCGAGAACCACGACGACGTCGCTTTCGAGTTTCCCGAATGCCTTCGTGAAGCCGACTATGCCCCTGCCGACGCTTTGGGCCATCGCGGCGGGCGTATCGTTTTCGGGAAGCATCTTCACGCGCGCGTCGACGTGGAATCCGTCGCTTGTAATATGGTCCACGGTGTGGCCGAATTCGCCCGCCAGGTGCATCCCGGCTGCAATAACCTGTAGTGACAGCCGGCGGCTCTTTCCTATGCGGCGCATCACGGGGCGCAGGATCCCGTACTCGGCGCGGCTTCCCGTGACCACGCAGACCTTTTTGGCTTCCGGCATACGGGGTTCCCCGTAAAGTGTTTCTGCAAGGCGGCCCTCACTGGTGGGCAAGCCACCAGTGCCACATCGCATCGCAAGTTGTAGGGTGGGCTTTAGCCCACGCGAAATAGAATCTGCACGGCGGGACAAGACCCGCCGTGGCACACATATCGCCCGTAGGGGCGAGGCACGCCTCGCCCGCGGAGGGCTTCGCCCCCTCTTTGCTATGGGGCCCGGCACGTTGTGCCGGGAATCCACTGGCCTTTCGAGGGCACGGCGCGCCGTGCCCAACGTAGGGTGCGCTTTAGCGCACGCGAAACAAACGACGGCAGACAGGAATGTCCGCCCTACCCATTCGGTGCACCTTGGCGCACGCGGAATCCAAGAGTTTCTAAACCATATCCCAAGTAAGGATGGTATCAGCGCGGATGTCGCACTTGGCGCGTTTTCCGGCGACCTTGCGGATGTGGCGCGGCTCTATCCCTGTCCCCGGGCGTTTGGTCGTCAGGCAGTCAGGCGTAATCTTTTCGCCCTTTTTTATTGCCCGCGTGGAGACTACGGATTTTCGTGAGAGTTTCCGGACGTTTTGTTCGGAATCCCTTGGCTCCTTTACGCCGCTGCCGAGAGCATGCTCCACCTGGCGGACGGCGGTAACGAAGGAGTGGAGCTCGGAAGGTTCGAGGCTCAAGCCCTGGTCGGGGCCCGGGAGGCGGCGGTCGAGCGTGATGTGTTTTTCCAGGAGAAGCGCCCCGGCGCCGACGGCGCCCGTGGCGATGTGGATGCCGGGCGAGTGGTCGCTGAAGCCCACCGGGAGGGCGAATTCATGCCTGAGCGTCGCTATCGCGCGCAGGTTGGAGTCCTCGTAGGCCGCCGGGTAGGACGAGACGCAGTGCAGGAGTGCGATGTTTCTGAGGCGCTTTGCCTCCAGGACGGTGACGGCGGCCTTGACCTCTTTCAAGGTGGCGGCGCCCGTCGAGACGAGCGCCGGAATGCGCCGCCTGGCGATTTGCTCCAACAGCGGCGTGTCTGTCAGCTCCGACGATGCGACCTTCACGGCGGCCACGCCTATACGTAAGAGCATCTGGAGACTTTCGAGGTCAAAGGGGCTGACGAGAAAATCGACGTTTTCCTTTTCGCAGACGGTTTTGAGCTTCTCGAAATCGCGCGGCGCGAGTTCAAGGTCCTTAAGCATTGTGCGCTGGGTCCTGGCCGAGCCGGACTTTTTCCTTTGGTAAGTGGCAAGCGGCGCCCCCCGCGAGGCCAGGAGGTCCGCCTTGAATGCCTGGAACTTGACGGCGTCCGCCCCCGCCTTGGCGGCGACTTTCACCATTTTCCCGGCGAGCTTCATATCGCCGTTATGGTTGACGCCGGCCTCGGCGATTATGTAGACGGGGTGCGCCGGGCCGATTTTCCTGTCGCCCAGAGAGATGGTCCTTATGCGCGCGGCCATATGTCACCTACTCGTTGAAGCCGTGTGTC
>JAGHCE010000221.1 GCA_021160625.1 Planctomycetota bacterium
CCTTGAGATCCTCGCCGCGCAGGATCTGCCGGCGCTGTTTGTAAATGAGCGTCCGCTGCTCGTCCATCACGCCGTCGTACTCGAGGAGGTTTTTCCTGATGCCGAAGTTTCGCTCTTCGACTTTTTTCTGGGCCCGCTCGAGCGCGCGGGTCAAAAAGCCCATCGAGATTTCCTGGCCTTCGGCCATAAGACGCTTGACCTTGTCTCCGCCGAAGATGCGCATCAGGTCGTCGTCCATCGAGAGGAAAAACTGCGACGAGCCGGGGTCTCCCTGGCGGCCTGAGCGGCCGCGCAGCTGATTGTCGATGCGGCGGGCCTCGTGGCGCTCGGTGCCGAGGATGTGAAGGCCGCCGAGCGCGGCTACGTTTGCCGGATGCGGGTTGAACATCCACAGCCGCCATCTCTTCTGCATACGCCGCAGAAGCTCGTCGACCGGGGCGTCCTGCTCATCCTCTTCGAGGATTTCCTGTGCCCACTTCTTGATGAGGCGGCCTTCGGCCTCCTCGCCGTCGAGCGATTTCAGGTCCTTCGGCGCGAGATCCGCGCCCCTCCAATGCTCAAGTATCTCCTCCGGCGTGAAATCCCCCAGGACGATGTCGGTGCCGCGTCCGGCCATATTCGTCGCGATAGTGACGCGGCCCATCTGGCCGGCCTTGGAGATAATCTCCGCCTCGCGGGCGTGGTACTTGGCGTTTAGGACCTCGTGTTGGACGCCTCGGCGCTTGAGCATCGCCGAGAGCCTCTCCGATTTTTCGATGGAGACCGTACCCACGAGGATGGGTCGCCCCGTGCGGTGAATCCGGACGATCTCGTCGATTAT
This sequence comes from Planctomycetota bacterium, assembly GCA_021160625.1. Taxonomy (GTDB): domain Bacteria; phylum Planctomycetota; class DG-23; order SLPQ01; family SLPQ01; genus JAGHCE01. Next base: position 821 of record JAGHCE010000221.1, read on the forward strand.
ACCCTCGTATTTTTCCTTTTCGTTGCGGTAGATGACGTCGGGCAGGCCCAGGCGTATGAGCGGCCTGTTGGTGGGGATGATGACGACCTCGAGGCCGTAGATTTTGTAGAACTCGGCCGCCTCCGTGACGGCCGTGCCCGTCATCCCGGCGAGCTTGTCGTAAAGGCGGAAGAAGTTCTGAAAGGTGATGGTGGCGAGCGTCTGGTTCTCTTCCTTGATCTTGAGCTTTTCCTTCGCCTCGACCGCCTGGTGAAGGCCGTCCGACCAGTGCCTCCCGTGCATAAGGCGGCCGGTGAACTCGTCGACTATGATGACCTCGCCGTGCTCGACGATATAGTCCCTGTCGCGCTTGAAGAGCTCGTGGGCCCGCAGTGCCTGTTCGAGCAAATGCGGCCAGGCCATATTGGTGCCGGTGTAGAAAGAATCCACCCCCGCCAGCCGCTCTGCGTGCTCAATACCCTCTTCCAGGAGCACGATTGAGTGCTCCTTTTCCTTGACCTCGTAGTGGGAGTCGCGCTTGAGGAGCCTGGCCACGCGGTCGGCATCGTAATACTTCGAAGTGCTGTCATACGCCGGGCCCGATATGATCAGCGGCGTGCGTGCCTCGTCGATCAGGATCGAGTCCACCTCGTCGATGATCGCGTAGTGCCTTTCCCGCTGGGCCTGGTCCTCGAGGGAGAGTTTCATATTGTCGCGCAGGTAGTCGAAACCGAACTCGTTGTTCGTCCCGTAGGTGATGTCGCGCTCGTAGGCTTCCTTGCGCGCGGCGTTGTCCATATCCGCCTGGATGAATCCCACCGATAGCCCGCAGTAATTGTAGACCGGCCCCATCCACTCGGCGTCGCGCTCGGCGAGGTAGTCGTTAACCGTGACGACGTGGACGCCCTTGCCGTCGAGCGCATTGAGGTATGCCGCAAGCGTCGCCACGAGCGTCTTGCCCTCGCCTGTGGCCATCTCGGCGATTTTCCCTTCGTGGAGCGTGATGCCACCGACAAGTTGCACGTCGTAATGCCGCAGCCCGATTGTGCGTACGGCGGCCTCGCGCACCATGGCAAAGGCCTCCGGCAGGATGTCGTCGAGGGACTCCCCGGCCTGGACACGCTTCCTGAACTCGGCGGTCTTCTCCGGGAACGCCTCTTCGGAGAGCCGCTTCGCATCTTCCTCAAGCGCATTTGTGCGCTCGACGGCCTCGCTCATTGCCTTCAGGAGACGGTCGTTGCGCGTCCCGAATACCTTGCCCAGGACCTTCCCGAAAATAGCTAATGCAATGCCCAAATCCCACTCCTGAACCCAAAACCCTGATGGCGTCGCGTGTTCCTGTGCAAATAGTTTATCCAATCGGCCCGCGCGTTCAAGCACCGCCCCCGGCAAGGAAGGTGCGTCGAGGCACGGACCATTGCGCATAAAAGAATGAACGTATGCAGTGGAACGCGGCTGATTGCGGCGGCGCCTCCGCGGACGGAAGGGTCACGCCTGCGGCGCGGGTGGTTCCTCTTCGAGAGTCGGGACCGCGGCCGAGTGGTCATAGTACTGCAGGATCTGTATGAGCTGCGTCGTGGAAAGAGCGCGCATCTCCAGAAGTATCATCCCGATGAGCTTGTGCTCCTTCTCATCGGCCTTGAGCTGCTTCTGCGCCTCAAGGGCCAGGTCGATATCCTCCTGGGTGCAGAAGCCCATCCGTACCGCGATTTGCCCGAACGGTTCCGTCTTCACCATTTCGCACCCCTCGGTTGCGCCCCTGTCCATTACGGGCCGCATTATCGCAGAAAGTTTCACCTTTGCAAACGCTTTTCCCGCGCAGCAGATCCTGAGTGATTCCGCGGCCCCCATAGCAGAAAAGGGGCGAAGCCCTCCACTGGTAGACAAGCCCCCAGTGCCACATTGTATGGACAGGATTTTTTCCGCAGATTACGCAGATTGCGTAGAGAAGGAAGCACGGCGGGGCAAGACCCGCCGTGGCACATGCATCTGCCGTAGGGGCGCCGCTTGCCGCGCCCGCGGAAGGCCGGATGATTGCCTCGGGCAACACCCGTGGCCCCCGTAGCGAAGAGGGGTCGAAGACCCCCCCCGTAGCAGAAAGGGGTCGAAGACCCCCGCATTTCCTTGACTTGGAGTGGGCGTGGTATAGAATATGGTGTTTTGCAAGGCCGCGGCGGCGCAGGGCGCCGTCTGGAGGAGAGAAATGAAAAAGGGCATTCACCCCAAGTACGTTGAAGCGACCGTCACGTGCGGCTGCGGGGAAACCTGGACGACGCGCTCGACGAAGGAAAAGATCGCTGTCGAAATATGCAGCAAGTGCCACCCGTTCTTCAGCGGCAAGCAGAAGTTCGTGGACACTGCCGGCCGCGTCGAGAAGTTCCAGCGCAAGTACGGCTGGGGCATCAAGAAAGACGCCGGGGACGCCAAGGATGCCGAAGGCAAGTCCTGACGAGGCCGCAAGGGCCAGGTTCCTCCAAAAGCTCTCCGAAGTCGAAGCCCGCTACGCCAATCTCGAAGCGCAGCTCGGCGATCCCGACATAATCGCGAATTCCCCCCTCTATGCCAAGGTTGCAAAGGAGCACGGCTCCCTCTCGCACGTCGTCGCGGCCTACCGGCAGCTTAAACAGACGGACACCGGTATCCGGGAAGCTCGCGAGATTCTCGAAGACGGCGACGAGGAGATGGCAGAACTCGCCCGCTCGGAGCTTGACGAGCTCGAGGAGAAGAGACCCCAACTTTTCGACGACATCGTGCGCCTTTTCGCCACCGCCGACCAGGAGACCGAGCGCAACGTCATTATGGAAATCCGCGCCGGCACCGGCGGCGAGGAGGCGGCGCTCTTCGCCGCCGACCTGTACGGGATGTACAAGCACTACGCCGAAAAGCAGGGCTGGAAAACGGAGGTCCTGGGCGCCTCGCCGACCCCGATGGGCGGGTTCCGCGAGATCATATTCTCCGTCTCCGGCCGCGGCGTCAACGGGAAGCTTCGCTACGAGAGCGGCGGCCACCGTGTGCAACGCGTGCCCATCACGGAGTCCCAGGGCCGCATCCACACCTCCGCCTGCACCATCGCCGTCCTGCCGGAGGCCGACCCCGTCGAGGTCGACATAAACCCCGACGACCTGCGCATAGATTTCTACCGCGCCAGCGGCCCCGGAGGCCAGAAGGTCAACAAGACCTCGTCGGCCGTCCGCATTACCCATGAGCCCACCGGCATAATCGTGGCCATCCAGGACGAAAAGAGCCAGCACAAAAACCGCGCCAAGGCGATGCGCGTGTTGCGAAGCCGCCTGCTGGATCATTACCGCAGCCAGGCCGAAAGCAAGCGCCAGACGATGCGCTCCGGGCAGATAGGCTCAGGCGACCGCTCCCAGCGCATCCGTACCTACAACTTCCCCCAGAACCGCGTCTCCGACCATCGCATCAACCTCACCCTCTACCACCTCGACCGCATCATAATGGGTGATCTCGACGAGGTGATAGAGCCGCTTGCCCGGCACGACAGCCGCGAGCGCGTAAAAGCCGTCCTTGAGGGCGACCTGGAGCTGTAGGGGCGGCATAGTATGCTGCCATAACCAAATTTCACCACAGAGCAAGAAGGGGTTGAAGACCCCCTGCGTGGGCTTGAAGGGCGCCTCCTGGGGGGTATAATTGGGTGCTGACGCAGTGCACCTGGTAAATGGGCGGTTCGACTGGAAGGAGCGGCTTTATGAGCGGCAGGGAAATCGCCGTGCTTGGTGACGGGGGATGGGGTACGGCGCTGGCGCTTCTTCTTTTTGAGAACGGCCACGGTGTGCGGCTCTGGAGCGCCTTTCCCGACTACGCCGAGGAAATGGCCGCATCGCGCGAGAACCGCCAGTTTCTCCCCGGCATCGTTATCCCGAAGCAGGTCCTCGTAACAGCCGACGCCCGCGAAGCCCTTGCCGGTACGGACCTTGGGGTTGTGGCGATTCCCACGCAGTACATCCGCAAGGCGCTTGGGGAAATCGCCGGCTCAGGCACCCTCACACGGGCCGTCTCGGTGGCCAAGGGACTTGAGAGGGGCACACTTTGCCGTCCCAGCAAGATAGTGCAGGAGGTTCTGGAACCAGAGGACGTGGCGGTTCTTGCGGGCCCGAGCCACGCGGAGGAGGTTGCCCGCGGGCTTCCGGCAAGTGTGGTTGCGGCTTCGGAGAACCTGGAGTTCGCGCGCGAGGTCCAGGAGATCTTTTCCAGCCGCCGCTTTCGCGTCTATGCAAGCGGCGATCCTCTCGGCGTTGAGCTGTGCGGTGCGGTGAAAAACATCATCGCCATTGCGGCGGGCATATCGGATGCGATCGGCTTCGGGGACAACGCGAAATCGGCCCTTCTGACGCGCGGCGTCGTGGAGATAGTGCGCCTGGGGACCGCGCTCGGCGCCGGCGCCGACACCTTCTACGGCTTGGCGGGCATAGGCGACCTTATCACCACGTCGATCTCGCCATACGGGCGAAACCGCAGAGTCGGCCTCGAAGTGGGGAAAGGCCGCCGGCTTGCAGACTTCCTTGCCGAAACCCAGCAGGTCGCGGAGGGCGTTACCACCACGAAGGCGGTCCTGGACCTGGCGGCCGATTGTGGTGTTGAAATGCCCATAACGGCCGAGGTCTACAAGATTCTCTTCGAGGACAAGGACCCCCGCCAGGCCGTTGTGGACCTGATGATGAGGAACCTCAAGGACGAATTCTAAGGAGGAGGAGGAGGAGGGCTTCGCCCTACGAGTCGACCTCGTGTCTTGCCCGCCAGGGGACGCCGAAGAATCTCTTGGTGTCGTCGAGCAGCGAATACATCACCGGCACGATGACCAGCGTCAGCACCGTGGCGACGGCGAGGCCGAAGATGACGGTGGTGGCCATCGGGCCCCACCAGAGACTCGATTCGCTTTTCGTGTGCCAGCAGAGCGCTCTGAAGTCGTAGCTTACGCCTGTGGCCATCGGTATGAGGCCGAGGATCGTGGTAACGGCGGTCAGCAGCACGGGTCGCAGCCTCGTCATACCGGCACGGACAAGCGCCTCGGTGAGATCCATGCCCCAGTTGCGCAGTTTCTCCACGTAGTCGAGAAGAACGATCGCGTTATTGACGACGACGCCGGCAAGGCTGATGACGCCTACGCCCGTCATAATCACGCCGAAGGGATTGTTGAGAACAAGAAGCCCCGCCAGAACCCCGATAGCCGAAAAGATGACCGAGGCCATTATAATAAAAGGCGTCGTGACCGAATCGAACTCGGAGACGAGGACCACGGCGATAAGGCAAAGCGCCACGAGGAAAGCCTTCGTGAGGAAATTGCTCGTCTCTATTCGTTCCTCATCTTCCCCGGTGAACGAGATCTTGTAGCCGGCCGGCAGCGGCAGGTCGTCGAGGCGCTTGCGGCAATCGGCGAGGATATCCGTGGCGAGGCGGCCCTCGTTGCCGGCCGTGATCGTCACGACGCGGTCGGTATCCTTATGGCTGATGGACCCCAGGCCCCCTGAGTACTTGACGTCGACGAGCGACGATACCGGGACCATCCTGCCGTCCATCGTGGGGACATAAAGGCGCTTTATCTTGGCGGGATCGTCGCGCTGGTCGAGTGGAAGGCGGATGGTGATGTCGTATTCCTCGTTTCCCTGGCGAAAGGTGCCGACCTTGGTGCCGAGGACGGCGGTTTTGAGGAAAAAGCCGACGTGGTCGGTGTCGAGCCCCAGGAGCTTCGCGCGGTTCCTGTCGACGGCAAAATGAATCTCCGGGCGGGCCGGGTCGTAGTCGTCTCTCAAGTCAACGAGGCCGGGGACGGTCCTTATCCTGTCCTGGACGAGGCGGGCGAGCTCGGCGAGGGTGTCGAAATCGTCGCCGGAAACCTCTATGGTCACCGGCTCCCCGACAGGCGGGCCTTCCTCTTCCTTCTTTGCGGAAATTTCGGCTCCGGGAATGTCTTCGACAGCCTTGCGAATACGCTTGACCGTAAGGCCTGAGGATTTCTTCCTGTCGACGAAGTCTACGAATTCTATGGAGATACGGGCGGTGTTCAGTCCGCCTGCACCTCCCCCGAATATATCACCGGAACTGCCTTCCCCGACGTTGGTGACGACACGTTCGATGTTCTCGAAGTCCTTGATGCGCGACTCGACCTCCCGTGCGATGGCGTCCACCTTGTCGAGGCTGGTGCCTTGGGGGGCTTCTATGTTGACGAAGGCCCGGCTGGGCTCCGACTCGGGGAAGAGCTCGACGCCCACGCCGTAGCACCAGTAGAGCGCGCCCAGCG
>JAGHCE010000010.1 GCA_021160625.1 Planctomycetota bacterium
CCGAAGGGCTTGGTCGCGGCGGCGTCTATGACCTCCCAGACGTCGATGTCCATCTTGTCGAAGAGGACCTTGAGCTCATTGACCAGGGCGATATTGACCGCTCGATAAATGTTTTCAAGCATCTTTGTCGACTCGGCAACCCGCGTTGAGGACACCTGCACGACATTAGTCACGATCCGGCCGTAAAGGGCCGCGGCAATCTCGCCGCTGGCCGCGTCGATCCCCCCGACGACCTTCGGAATCGTACCCGTGCCGAAATCGGGATTGCCGGGGTCCTCACGCTCCGGCGAATAGGCAAGGTAGAAATCCGTGCCGCACTTGAGGCCGCTTGACTCCAGGAGAGGCTTGACGACCTGGTCGGTCGTGCCGGGGTAGGTGGTGCTCTCAAGCACGACCAGCTGCCCCTTGCCGAGTGTCTTCGAGATGCTCTCGACGCTCTTGACGACGTAAGAGAGGTCCGGCTGGCGCATATCGTCGAGCGGAGTCGGCACGCATATCAGGACGCAGTCCACGTCGCAGAGGCGCGAATAGTCCGTCGTCGCCTCGAAGTGGCACTTGGAAACAAGCGTTTCGATGAGCGAGGACGGGATATGCTTGATGTAACTGCGGCCGGCGCCGAGTGCCTCGACCTTGGCCGAATCCACGTCGAAGCCGATGACCTTGAAGCCGCTCGTGGCGAACTCCCTGACAAGCGGCAGCCCGACGTAACCCAGGCCTATGACGCCGACCACGGCGTCGAGATTTTTGATTTTTTCCAGAAGGTCCATATCTCTCCCGCTGTCAGAGGCATCCGGGCACGCTCGCGTATGAACCGCCGCCGGTCGACTGCACACCAAGCCCGGATATTCGGATAGGCTCTAAGTCTGAAATGCCTCGATCTTGTCGCGGGAGTTCATCAGTTCCTCAGCGACGTTTTCAAGGTCCGCTTCAGAGCCACCCCAGATTGCCAGGGCTGCAGGGTCCAGCTCGGGTTGGACGACGTCGAGGGGCTCCCCGATTCCGGCGTGCCTGGTCAGGTAGTCTCCCAGCGAGATGAGCGCGGCGCTGCGACGGTACTCGTCGTCGGCGCCGGCGGCATTGTGGTGCCAGTGGATGCTCTCGCAGAGAACATCGGGCAGCTGCCATTTGCGGGCGACCTTGTACCCCAGGTCAGCGTGGGTGGCGCCGAGAATCTGCAACTCCGCCTCGTGCATCTGGATGCCGTCCTTCTGGCAGAGCTCGACGACCTTCGAGTATTCCTCGGGCAGGAAATTGTCGAGAATGGTCTTGCCGACGTCGTGAAGCATACCGGCCGTAAACGCGACCGCGCCCTCTTTCCTGTTCGCGGTGTCGGCCAGGAGGCGCGCCGCCGTCGCCACGCCGAGGGAATGCTTCCAAAGCTCCCTGCGGTCGAGGTAGTTGCCCTTGCCCGCACCCCACAGCGTATCGTAGACCGAAACCGTAAGCGCCAGGCCGACAACCGTCTGAAAGCCCAAAAGCACCGTGGCTCGTGAGACCGTCTCGACCGTCCGCGGGATTCCGTAATACGCGCTGTTGGCGACCTTGAGCACCTTTGCCGAGAGTGCCTGGTCCCTCATAATGACGTCTTCGAGCTCACCGGCCGTCGATTTCTCGTCCTCTGCAACGGCCAGGACCTCGAACATAACGCTCGGAAGCGTCGGCACGTCCTCGACGATGGAAGCAAGCTTCCCCAGATCAACAGATTCCGACACAGTTTCCCCCTCGCAAAATCCCGACAATGCCCCCACAAGACCTATAAAATATACACCAGAAATGCCCCCCGCGCAATCCCAACAAACCCTTCAAGGGACAAAAAAGGGGCGCGTACTCAAGCCGCGCCCCTATGCTGGCCCAAAAGGCCGCATTTCTACTCAACCTTAATCGCTTCCACAGGGCACGTTGCAACGCACGCCTGGCATTCGGTGCAGGTGCCTTGGTCGATTACGGCCTTGCCGTCCTGCATCGTAATGGCCCCCACGGGGCAAACCGGCACGCAGCTTTCACACCCCACGCACTCCTCGGTCTCCACTCTAACCATATTCTTTGCCTCCTTTTCGTGCTAAACCAGGATTCCGAACCAATAAAGATATTCACCGTTTTGGTTTATGCAAGTGTCTTTTTCCAGGCCTGACGCCATGCACGCGCGCGGTGTTTTCAGTCGTACATATCCAGCACGGCCTTCAGACGCCGCCGGAACATCCTGCGAAATCGCTCCACCCCTCGCGCGACGGCGTCCCCCTCGAACTCCGCCAGAATGTCCGCAAGCCAGGTAGGGTCGGTCAGCGGCAACTCGCATACCAGGGAGCCGTCAGGATTTTTTCTTACCACGCTGTCACCGAAACGCTCCCTGGCCCACCTGGCCGTTCCGGAACCGAAAGTGATTTCCACGCGCGGGGCATTCTCCGGCATAAACCACTTCTCGGCGTGCACATACCGGGAGACGTCGAAATCCTCCCGCATTTGAAAGGACTCATCCAGGAGGCGTGCCTCCTTGATGCGGTCCATTCTGAAAATCCTGCGGGCGTTACGAAAACGGCAGAACCCGGCGAGGTACCACAATCCGTCCACGTCGATGATTGCAGCCGGTTCCACAACACGAACGGTGAGGGCATCCTTCATACGGCTGTAGTAGGCTATCTCGATGGTCCTGGATTCTTCGAGCGCCCGGCGAAGGAGAGCTGCCTTGCGGCTCTCCCGGGGCGGTTGCGCACCTGCGCCGCCGTGTCCCAGAAGCGAGTCTATCTTTTTTCCGAGGGAGGTCGCCGCTTCGGCGAAAACACCGGGTGACTGGCGAATGAAGTCCTCAATCATCACCTTGAGACTTACGGCCTCCGGCACCGTCAGCGAAAGCGGCCGCCGCAGGAAGTCCGCGTTTGCCACCGTGACGCGGTCAGCTTCCACCCAGGCCGTGATGTAGTCGGAAGGCCCATACGGCGGCACACCC
>JAGHCE010000115.1 GCA_021160625.1 Planctomycetota bacterium
GGTAACCGTCATATTCACCTGGAGTGCGACACCCGCCCGCACAAGGTTGGCGATGCCCGCCATTGCAGCCTCGAAGCTGCCTTCCCCGCGCACGCGGTCGTGAGCGCGTGCCTCGGGGAAATCGAGGCTCACGCTTACACGGTGAACGCCGCAGTCCGAAAGTCGGCTTGCGGCCTCGGCGGAGATGAGTGTCCCGTTTGAGGCCACCGCCACCGGAAAGCCCATCCCGACAGCCTTCTCGGTGACTCGGAAGAGGTCCTCGCGCAAGAGCGGCTCGCCGCCGGTAAGGATCAAAAGCGGCCTGCCGAGCCGGGCAATCTCGTCAAGAGTGCTCATAGCGTCGGCTGCGGACGTCTCCATAGGATCGAAGTTGCCCGCCGATGCGCGGCAATAAAAACAGGCGAGGTTGCAGGCGCGGGTAAGCTCCCAGGCGACTACGCGCACGGGCAAAACGTCACGGATGGAGTTCTCGTCCGGTTCCACCATATCCTGAGCATCTCCTATATCCTGAGCATCTCCAACCCAAATGAATCCATAGGAGCACCTCCCGCCGTGGCACACATATCACGCGTAGGGGCGCTGCTTGCTGCTCCCACGAAAGGTCAGTTGATTGCCACGGACAACGTCCGTGGCCCCCATAGCAAAGAGGGGGCGAAGCCCTCCCCCCGCGTGCGGTGGGAAAGGTAGGACAGGCATTCCTGCCTGTCACTTACCAAAGCCCTCCCCGCGCGTGCGGAATAAACGCTCGGCAGATAAGACTGTCCGCCCTACCTATTGCGCCACAATGGGAGGGGCTCAGGCATCATCCCTGGCGCCGGCGGACTCGCTTTCGGCGATTCCCCGGCGTATCTTCCGCTCGATATCGGCCTTTACGGCACCGGCGACGAGTGTGTCCAGGTCTTCCTCGGCACTTGGAACCGGCTTCCTGGTGACCGAACGGCCGGCGACCTGTTCGGGCGGCACGTAGGAGATGCCATCCGTCTGGAAGGCCTCGCCGAGATAGACCCGGCGAACCTCCGGATCGCTTATGAGTTTCTCAGCGGTGCCGGAAACGAGCACCCTGCCCTCGTGGATGATGTAGGCGCGGTCGGTGATGGCGAGGGTTTCGCGCACACTGTGATCGGTCAGCAGCACGCCTATGCCGTTTTTCCTAAGGTCCAGTATTATGCCCTGGATTTCGTAGACGGCCTTGGGGTCGACGCCGGAGAACGGCTCGTCCAGCATCAACAGCGACGGTCTTGTGATGAGGGCCCTGGCTATTTCGAGGCGCCTTTTCTCGCCGCCGGAGAGGGTATAGGCCTTGGAATCGGCCACGCGGGTAAGCTCCATCTCCGCCAGGATTCTCTCCGCTTCCGAGCGGCGCTGACGCCGGGGCATCTTCAAGGTTTCGAGGATGGCTAAGAGGTTCTCACGGACGGTGAGGCGCTGGAAGACCGAGGGCGCCTGTGAGAGGTAGCCCATTCCGAGCCGGGCGCGCTTGTACATCGGGTGGGAGGTGATGTTATGGCCGCGGAAGAAGACCTGCCCCCCGTCGCCGCGCATCATCCCCATAATTATCCTGAAGCTGGTCGTCTTCCCCGCGCCGTTGGGACCGAGCAGCCCCACCACCTCGCCGCTGAAGACCTCGATATTGACCTGGTCGACGACCTTGCGCTTGCCGAAGGATTTTTCAAGACCAACCACTTCCAGGAGTTTCATTACCCGCTCCGTATAGGCTCCGTCTAAAAACTCTCTTTTAGAGCCTAAGACACCGGCCCCATTCGCAGCATCGGCCAGAACACGAAAAACGCCTTGCCGAGGATGTTCTCTTCAGGCACGAACCCCCACACGCGGGAGTCGCGCGAAATGGGGCTGTTATCGCCGAGGCCGAGGTAGTGGCCCTCCGGCACATCCGCCACGAAAGACCTGGAAAGCGACCTGTCGGCGCGCGAGAGGTCGGCGCGATAGTATATGTCGCGCTTGACGGTGACGTCTCTAAGCAGGAGGCGCCCTCCCGAACCCTGGAAAAAGACACCGGAGTCGTCGGTATAAAGCGGCGTGTTCTCGGGCGTCAGGTTCTCCTCGAAGCTAAGAGCCGCGTCGCCGTTGACCGCAACCTCCACCACGCCGTCCGCGCGAGAGAGGGAAAAGTCAAACTCCCTGGGAAAGGCCACAGGCAATGTCGCGTTCCCCCGGAGGCTCTCGTTACATCTTAGTTCCACATCGAGCGTCGTTGCCGCCGGGCGAAACACGGCCCTCCAGGTGTCGCTGTCGGCCCATATGCAGGCCGCAAACGCCCCCGAGGAACCTTCCATCACGGCGTGACCGCCGACGAGAATGTCCGGCACGACATTTCGCCCGGGGCGGCCGTTATAGGCGTAGAAATCCACGATGGGCCTGGCGTACCGGATCGTCTGCCAGCCGGCGCCGACGTCTTCCAGCAGGAGCCCCTCGTCCCTTACGTTCCAGTTGCCGGCCGTGGACCAGCATTCTGCAACGGCCCCGCTCGGCATCGGAGTGTACACGTCCTGCCACAGGACGCGCTGAACGGCTGCGGGCTTCTGCGCGATATGGCCGTTGATAAAGACCTGCCCGTCCCGCAGCTGGACCGTCTCGCCTGGCAGGCCGACCAGGCGCTTGACGAAGTTGGTATTTTCCTCGCCGCGTTCGGGGTCCTTGAAGACGAAAACGTCCCAGCGCTTCGGCCGCGTGAAGAGGTAGAAGTTCTTGGAGACGAGGATGCGGTCGCCGCCTCGCGCGGTCGTCTTTACCGAGCGTCCGGAGAGGTTCTGCAAGCACTCGGGGCAGACGATGTCCAGGTCCGCCTGCATACCGTTACTGCGCCGCAGGTTGAATGTCGTGCGGCACCGGGGGCACGTCACCTCGTAGTGTCGGCCGTAGAGCGTCGGCGCCATTGAGCCCGTCGGAATCTGGTAGGCCTCGACAATAAAGCACCTTACCGTCAACGCCAGGACGAAGGCGATGGGAATCCACTCGATCTGCTCCTGCAGGCTGAAAGGCTTCTTCTTTTTTTTGTCGTTTTTCATTTTGCTCCGGCCGGGTCAGTCGTGGGAGGAGAGCACGGCGAGAAACGCCTTCTGCGGGACGCTTACGTTCCCAATCTTCCTGAGGCGTTTCTTGCCTTCTTTCTGCTTGGCCCAGAGTTTGCGCTTCCTGGTTATGTCGCCGCCGTAGCACTTGCTGGTAACGTGCTTTCCCGTCGCCCGTACGGTCTCGCGCGCGATTATGCGGGAGCCCACGACCGCCTGGATGGGAACCGGGAAAAGGTGACGTGGGATTTCCGCCTTCAACCTCCTGGCGATCCCACGGCCTCGCCGCTCGGCGACGTCGCGGTGGACAATCGTGGAAAACGCGTCGAGCCGGCGCTCGTTGACGAGGATGTCAAGCTTGACAAGGTCCGCCTGCACGTAGCCCAGAAGTTCGTAGTTCATCGTGCCGTATCCTCGGGTCGCGCTTTTTAGCTTATCGTAGAAATCGTACACCACGTCGGCAAGCGGAAGTTCGTAAACTATGACCGCGCGGCTGGTGCCGAGATACTCGGTCTTGCGGTATATGCCCCTCCTCCCGTCGCACAGCTTCATCAGCGCCCCGATGGAATCCGCAGGCACGATGAAATCGACACGGACAACCGGCTCCCGCAGCTCGGCGATCTCGCCGGAACCGGGCATCGAGGACGGGTTCGCAATGCGCAGCGTCTCGCCGGTGGTCTTCTTGACCTCGTAGGTCACGGTAGGGGCCGTCTGGACGAGATCCACGTCCATCTCCCGTTCGAGGCGTTCCTGGACAATCTCCATATGCAAAAGACCCAGGAAACCGCAGCGGAACCCGAAGCCCAGCGCCTCGGAGGTCTCCGGCTCAAAGGTAAACGACGAGTCGTTGAGCGCCAGCCGTTCGAGCGCCTCGCGCAGGCGGCTGTACTCGGTATCCGCCGAGGGGTACAGCCCGCAAAAAACCATCGGCTGCGGCACGTGGTATCCCGGCAGGGGCTTTACGCGTCGGGGGGCCGTTTCGGGGGCCCCGGTCCCCCGGTGCGCAC
>JAGHCE010000085.1 GCA_021160625.1 Planctomycetota bacterium
GAGCATATATGAAGTGGTTAAGATTACGGGTTGTGTGTTTCGCGCTTCTCCTGGCGTTGGCGCCGGCGGGCGTGTTGCAGGCCCAGGTTACCGTGAAGCTTGCCGCCGAACCCGCCGGCGCTTTGCAGACCGCCACCGAGAAGAACTTTTACCTGGTTATGCCGAAGCGCTTTTTCAGGGCAAAGGGCGAGACGGCATTCACGACGCCTTACATAGCCGAGCTCTACTACACGACGGACGGAGGCGGGACGTGGACGAGCTGGGGGCTCTTCAAGGACCTCAACAAGCCGCTTGAGTTCACAGCCGACCAGGAGGGTCGCTACGGGTTTTTTGTAACGCTTGTCGACCGGAAGGGCAACCACGACTTCATTCCCGAGAGCGGCACCGGCGCACAGGCGATGGTCTTAGTGGACTGGACGGCGCCGGAGATCGAAATTCTCGCTCCGGGCGGAGGCGAGGTGGTCGGCGGCGCGGATACGCTTGAGATCAAGTGGCGCGCCGAGGACCTTTTCCTTGCCGATCTGCCCATTACGATTGAATACAGTATTGATTCCGGCACGACCTGGCAGCCGCTGGCCGCTCGGCAGGAAAATACCGGCAGTTTTTCCTGGAAGCCGCCGGATTCCTTCGAGGGACGCATCCTCATTCGCCTGAGTGCCGCCGACGAAGTGGGACATACGGCAAGTGCGATGGTCGCCTCGCCGATTCTCATTGATACGACGCCGCCGAAGGCGACGCTCGAAGGGCCGACGCTCGCCGCCACCGACAAGGTGACCCTCGAAGCGGCAGGCGACGACGGCGACGGCTCCGGCCTCTTGGAATGGCGGCTCTGGGTCTCTCACGACAACGGGGTGAGCTGGTCGCCTGCGGGGAACACGGCGGCCGGAGAACCGATTGTCTTCTCCGCACCGAGCGGCAGGTACGGCCTTTTTGCAAGCGCCGTCGACAGGGCGGGGAACACGAGCGCCATCCCGCGTTCCGGGGATGCGCCGCAGACTTTCCTGCAGATTGACACGAAGGTGCCGCTCGTTCGACTCAAGACCTTGAAGATGGGCGGTTCGGTCCGCGGCGGTTCGCGGATTCCCATCCAGTGGGAGGCCGTTGCGCCGAAACTCGCGCCGAAACCCGTGGCAATCTACCTGTCGCCCGACGGGGGGAACTCCTGGACGATCGTGGCGGCGGACCTTCCGAACTCGGGCAACTTGTTCTGGGATGTTCCATCCATAAATTCGTCGAACTGCTGCCTCAAGGTGACATTGCGGGATGCCTCAGGGGCTGTCGGCGAAGCACAGTCGGCCAAGCCGTTTACGATAGACTCGATACCGCCGACAAGCGCCGTCGGCATTGCGCCTTCGGATTTGCTTCAACCTATCGGCGATCTTTCACAGGTTCTCCGGCCGCTGGGCAAGGCCGAGACCGAAACACCGCAAGACCTCCAGGGCGACAGCGAGGAACCTGCGAAGCCTGGCCGGCAGCAGGAAGTGCAGCCCCGCCCGCAGACGCCTCGGCCTCCGGCCGGCGAGGTCACCTCCGGCACTATGCCGGAGCCGACCCAGCCGCCGTCGGCTCCGTGGACGACGCCGAGGGAGGAGCCCTATGCTGGGACACCGGGGCCCGATGCCAGCGCCGAGGACGTTCTCAAAGCGGCCTTTGCCGCGTATAAGTGCGGCAGGCTCAACATCGCGAAGGATTATTTCCTGCGAGCGGCGCGCCTGGCCCCTGACGACCCCCGTCCGCACGCGGCACTCGGCAAGGTCTATATGATGCTGGCCGGCTTTGCCTACAGCAGCAAGAAGGAAGCCTTCGAGGCCGCCCTTTACGAGTTCGAAAAGGCCCTATCGCTTTCCGGCGAAGATGCGGACGTACTGAATGATATGGGATTCGCCCTGTTGCAGACGAAACGTTACGAAGACGCCGTGAAGGCGCTGCGCAGGGCCACTGCCGCGGGTTCGAAGCCCGTCTACTGGTACAACCTGGGCCTTGCGCTCTACCGGCAGGGGCAGTCGAATGAAGCGCTCGAAGCTTTCCTCAAGGCCGCCGCGCTGGACCCGCAGATGAAGGAGGTTAGTTTCTTCATCGGCCGGATGTACTCGGACCTTGGCCAGTGGGAAAAGGCTAAGGAATACTGGCGCAAGGCCGCCGACGGATACGGGCCCGAAGACCGCCTGGGCAAGATGGCGCTGGCGGGCCTGCAGAAGGCTCGCGAGGCCCTCGGCGAGGTCACGCCTGAGCCGCAGAAGGTACCGCTCAAAGAGAAACTCGACCGCATCCGGTAGGTTTCACAAGGCACGGTACTTGCGCAAGGCGGCAAGGAAGGTCTCCATATCTTCGGGCAGCGGCGCCGTGAACTCGATCCGCTCGCCCTTTCCCGGATATTCGATATTGAGCCAGTGGGCGTGGAGCGCCTGCCGGGCCATAAGCGGCGCCTCGTCGCTGGGGCGCGAGTGATGGCCCTTGAGGTCGCTTAGGTACACGAGGCCGCTTTTCGAGTAAAACTCGTCGGCCGCCACCGGGTGGCCCAGGGCTGCCAGGTGCACCCTTATCTGGTGGGTCCGGCCGGTACGCGGCATTGCCGAAACGAACGTGTAGCCTCGGAAACGCTCCAGGACCTTGTAAGAGGTCTGCGCCTCGCGGCCGTCCTCCATTCTCACGGCCATTTTCTGCGAACTCGTCCGGTGGCGCCCGATCGGGAAGGAAACGCTGCCTGATTCGTATTCCATTTCCCCTTCGACGACGGCCCAGTATTCCTTACGGGTGCGCCGATACTCGAACTGCCTCGCCACGTGCCGGTGCGCCCATTCTTCTTTCATAAAGAGGATGACGCCCGTCGTGTTTCGGTCGAGCCTGTGCACAACCCCGGGCCGGCCGGGGGCGATGCGGCTCAAGTGCCGGCAGTGGTACAAGACCGCATTTATGAGCGTGCCGCTCCAGTGCCCGCGCGATGGATGCACCACTATTCCAGCCGGCTTGTTCACGACCAGCATCACCTCATCCTCGTAGAGAATGTCCAGCGGCATATATTCCGATGCAAGCTCATACGGCGGCGCGGGCGACAGCTCGACGAATATCCTGTCACCCTTGGCCAGGGCGTGACTGGGCTTGGTCTTTGAACCGTTGACCAGGATACTGCCTGTCTTTATAAGCCGCTGCACTGCGCTGCGGGAAAGCTTAGCGAACCTGTCGGAAACATAGACGTCGAGTCTCGTACCGGAGAGCTCCTGGCCGATGGCAAGCTCCATCGTTCTCGGCTCGGCCTCGGCGGCGGCGGCCTCTTCATCGCCGGGGCCGGAGTCTTCCAGGATGTCGTCTGCCGGTGGATCGCTCATAGGTCCGCCCGTGGAAAGACAAGGGGCCTCCGCGGAGGCCCCTTGCGATTGGAACTTTCTATGTCCCGTCCTATGCGGCGTCTACCAACTGCTTTGCCATGTCCGCTGCACTGGCCGCATCAGGCGCGTAGCCGTCGGCGCCGATTTCGTCGGCGTAGTCCTGTGTGACAGGGGCACCGCCGATCATCACTTTTATCGGGACCCCGGCGGAATGTACGGCCTCGACGACGTTCTTCATCTGCGGCATTGTCGTGGTCAAAAGCGCCGAACAAGCCACGACCGCCGCCCCGTTTTCTTTTGCGGCCTCGACGAACTTTTCGGGAGAGACGTCAATACCGACGTCGATGACCTCAAAGCCCGCGCCGCGAAGCATCATACCGACGAGGTTCTTGCCGATGTCATGGAGGTCGCCCTTGACCGTGCCGAGGATTACCTTGCCGATAGGCTCGATACCGGCGCCCTCGAGGAGCGGCTGCAGGACCTCCATCCCCCAGTGCATCGCGCGCGCGGCGATGAGCACCTCGGGAACATAGACTTCGTTTCTTTTGAACTTCCCGCCGATGATGCTCATCCCGAGCAGGAGGCCGTCGTTTAGAATATCGGACACGGACAGGTCCTCATCGAGAGCCTGCTGCACGAGATCCTTGACCTTCTGGGCCTGTCCGGCCTGGAGGTTCTTGCTGATTTCCTCGAGGAGCGCCATTGAAATCTCCTTTTCGACCTGCGAAACGGTTGCCTATTTGTCCTGTGCGCCTCCGGCGGCGCCGTGTTCGTCGATTACGGGCGTTGCCGGGATGTCCCCGGAATCGCCGGGTGCGGCCTCCATTGCGCCGCCCGATTCTTGGCCTTCAGGCTCTGGGGCCTCAGCCTTCTTCGCCTCAGCGGCCTTGCGGGCCTCTTCCCTCAAGGCACTCAGCCGCTCGTAGGCGGCCTTGCGCTTCGGCTGTGTCTCCATTTGCTCCTGCGCAGCCTGGCCCCAAAACCCGCCACGGGCCGCGAGGGCCTCCAGAGTTTTGGAAGCCTTGTCGAAGTCTCCCCGGCTCTCCAGGGCATTTGCCAGACCGTAGGCGGCGGGCAGGGAAATATCCGGCTCGCGGGACGATGTCAGCTCGAAATATGTGCTCTCGGCCTTGTCAAAGCTGCCGACCGAGAAGTATGTAGCCGCGAGCTTGAGCTTCAGGGGATTCGCAGCGCTTGTTGAGCCGAAGCTGAATACCGCGGCTTCCAGCTCCGGCAGGCTCTGTGCCAACCCCAGCCGGCCCCAGGCGTCAAGGTCCGTCGACCGCCTATGACGCTGCCAGAGAAACCCCGCCATCAGGATGACGAGTATCGCCACGGCGCCGGTCAAGGCCTGGTCCTTGTATTCCTTGGACCAGCGCAGGAAACTATGCCACCAGTGCTTCAGAAAAAACGTCGGTTTTTCAACTATGCTGTGTGCGGGTCTGCGA
>JAGHCE010000247.1 GCA_021160625.1 Planctomycetota bacterium
GTCCTGGACTTCGGCGCACAGTACAACCGGCTCATCGTGCGGCGCGTCCGCGAGGCGAACGTCTATTGTCGGATGGTCCCCTATGACATCAGCGCCGCCGCCGTCGCCGAGGCAAACCCCAGGGGCATCATCCTCACCGGAGGCCCCGCAAGCGTTTATGCCGAGGGCGCGCCGATGGGAGACCCGGGGATTTTCGGCCTCGGCATCCCGGTCCTGGGAATTTGCTACGGGATGCAGTGGGGCGCTAAGGCCCTCGGCGCCGATGTCTCCGGCCAGGCCGGACGTGAGTACGGCCCCACGAAGGTCAGCCTCGTCGGCGAATCGGATTTGACGGCCGGCCTTCCTCCGGAATTCGCCGTCTGGATGAGCCACGGCGATTCCGTGACCGACCTGCCCGATGAATTCGTCGCCATAGCCGCCACCCAAGGGTGCCCCTATGCCGCCGTCCGGCACCGCAAGAAGCCTTTCTGGGGTGTGCAGTTTCACCCGGAGGTGACGCATACGGAGTTTGGCGAGGAGATATTCCGCAATTTCCTCTACCGCATATGCGGCGCGAGCGGCGACTGGAATATGGAAGACTTTGCCAAGTCCGCCGTGCGAAAGATACGCCGGCAGGTGGGCGACGGCCGGGTGGTGCTGGGGCTTTCCGGCGGCGTGGATTCGTCGGTCCTTGCGGTTCTTCTGCACGAGGCCGTCGGCGAGCGCGTCACGTGCATATTCGTTGACCACGGCCTGTGCCGCAAGGGCGAGGGCGCGATGGTCAGGGAGACGTTCGAGAAACACTTCGGCTTAAGCCTCGTCTGCGTCGACGCCGAAAAGGAGTTCCTTTCGAGGCTCTCCGGCGTGACCGACCCGGAAGCCAAGCGCAAGATAATCGGTGCGGAGTTCATCGACACGTTCAAGCGCGAGGCCAAGTCCCTCCCCGATATACGCTTTCTCGCGCAGGGGACGATCTATCCTGACGTTATAGAAAGCATCTCGGCCAAGGGCGGTTCCTCGGCGGCGATAAAGAGCCACCACAACGTCGGCGGCCTGCCCGACGAGCTCGGCTTCGAACTCGTCGAGCCGCTGCGCGACCTCTTCAAGGACGAGGTCCGCAAGGTCGGCGAGGCGCTGGGCTTGCCGAGAGAGATTGTCTGGCGGCAGCCGTTCCCGGGACCGGGCCTGGCCGTGCGGGCCATCGGCGAGGTGACGAAAGAACGCCTCGACGTCCTGCGCGAGGCCGACGCGATAGTGGAAGAGGAAATCCGCGCTGCAGGCCTCTATGAAAAGGTCTGGCAGGCCTTCGCGGTGCTCCTGCCGGTGGCCTCGGTGGGCGTGATGGGCGACGAGCGGACCTACGAGAACGTCGTCGCCATAAGGGCGGTGGAATCCGAAGACGCAATGACCGCCGACTGGTGCCGCCTCCCCTATGACCTCCTCGCGCGCCTTTCCAGCCGCATCATAAACGAGGTCAGAGGCGTAAACCGCGTAGTCTACGACATCTCATCCAAACCCCCCGCCACAATCGAGTGGGAATAGGGGCCAGCACCACCGCGGATATCCAACATCACCCGTAGGGGCGCTGGTTCACTTACGCTCGCAGGTGAGGCGTATAAGGCATATCGGACGCGATAAATCGCGCCCCTTGTTTATCCCGCGCGCGGCAAGCCGCGCCCTACAGAGTTGCCAGTGCCACATAGTAGGGGCGAGGCATGCCTCGCCCGCGGAAGGTCGGTTGACTGCCGCGGACAACGTCCGTGGCCCCCATAGTAAAAAGGGGTCGAAGACCCCGCGCGTGCGTGCGGTGGGAAAGGTAGGACAGGCATTCCTGCCTGTCGCTTACTGAAGCCCTCCCCGCGCGTGCGGAATAAACGTTCGGCAGACAAGAATGTCCGCCCTACTCCATAGTAGAGAGGGAGCGAAGCCCTCCCACTGGTGGACAAGCCACCAGTGTGCCACATAGCGAGGCGGCGTCTCTTATGCGGGCTTCTCGCTTTCGAGGCGGTGCAGTATTTCTCCGGCGTGGTGGACCACGAGGACGCCTTTATCTTCGCGGTTTTCGTACTCTTCGATGTTGATGGAGGCGGGGTCCATATAGCCGAGGTTGACCCTGTTGCAGCGTTCTTCGGGGATGCCGGTGGCGAGGACGACGTTGACGTTGCATTTTTCGACGCCGTTGACGTACGTGCCGCCGCCGCGGACGTGGGTGGAGTGGGCCATCACGCCGCGCGGGACGCCCTTGAACTGGGCCATTTGTGCGAGGAAGTAGTCGCGGCAGTGGTAGCCTATCCGGTCGATGACCTTGCCGTGGGTATATGATATCTCGTCTATGTGCGGCGCGTAGATGATGAGCGTCCCGCCGTTTTCCACCACCGGTTCCAGCTTGTACATACACTTGCCCGCCGTCCAGATGTCGTCGTACATATCCGGCGCTATCGACAGGACGGTGTTGTACTTGTGAGGCTTGTAGACGATGTGGACCTTCGCCGAGAGGTCGGCGGCCGCGTCGTAGGCCTCTTCCGGCGTACCGACGAAGATGCCTTTTGTCCCGTTGACGGTCGTCACGAGTGAGACGCAGTGGCGTGAGACGGGCACGAACTCCATCGCCTTGTTTATCATCCGCCGCACGGGGGTGTCCTTGACGCCGATTATGTTCACATTGGTGATAAGCGCGCCGAGCCAGTGGAAGAAGTTCAGAAACTCCGGCCCGCATATGCCGGGGAAGAAGTACGTGTTGCCGCCGGAAAATCCCACGACCTCGTGCGGGAACGTCGGCCCCAGGATGATGACCTCGTCGTAGTCGAGGACGCGGCGGTTTATGCTGACGGGAACGCTTTCGCTGAGAAGCCCGCCGGAAATCTCCTCAATGGTCGCTTCCGAGAGTGTGCCGATGGTGGCCAGCTGCGAGGGGTCGTCCCAGGCGTGGTTGTAGATGTTGATGCCGGCGTATTTCCCGGCACGCATCTCGGGCGTAAGGCCGAAAAGCGCGTTTATCAGCCGCTCGCTCATCAGCGGGTGCGTCCCCAGCGCCACCATAAAGTCGAGCTTCGCCGCGCGGGGCCTGACGAACTCCACCGTGTGACGAAAAAGCTCCGGCACCGGCGCCGTCCGCGTCGCGTCGGGGGTCAGTACCAGCACCTTTTTGTGATCCAGGGCAAGCCCGGAAAACGCCGTCTCCAGGTACTTGTGAATCTGGTCGTCCGTAAGGAACCCTTTTTCACTCCCGCCGCCTATAACCATTTTTCCGCCTCATCAGTAATCGTCACTGTTTCCCGTGCCGCCGCACCTTGCAACCCGGACAGACACACGGCATCTGCCTCGCCCGCGAAAGGTCAACGGTTTTTCGGCGCACTATGCCAGTCTCCTCAGCGGGGATGGGTCGAAGACCTCCAAGGCGGGACTTCGGGCAGGAGCGCCTCGAACTCCTCGATAAGTCTCGCCTCGTAGTCGCCTGCGTATTTGCCGGCCTTGAAGACGCCGAGCGCCTCGTTGAAGAAGAATTCCCAGGACTCGTCCTCATAACCAGGTTTGACGGGGAAGAAAAGCGCGTCGTTGGCCCGCGCAGCCCTGAGATCTCCCGGCGCATCGCCGACCATAAGTATGCGCTCGGATGGGTACTTGCCCTTTGCGGCCAGTGCCAGGTGCTCGGCCTTCTTGCCCATTTCCTGCCCCGCGATGACCGCGACGTACTTGGCGATGTCGTGCTCGTTCCACTCGGCCTCGAGCGCCTCGCAGGGCGTGGCCGAGACAACGATTGCGTCGGCGAATCCCGAGAGCTCTTCGAGGCTTTTGCGCACATAGGGGAACGGCGGCAGGCCGTGGACCATCTCGGCGATGTCGGCGTTGACGGCCTTCGACCAGGCAAGCGCCTGTGTGAGGACGGGGTCGCTGGTCTCGGCGACGGCCTTTTCCAGGGCCGGATTTCCAAGCGGCACCCCGGAGTCGATAAAAGCCTGTATCTCGGGCGCCTGTGGGATAACGCTGCCGCGCCTGGTGGCTTCAGGCCACTCACGCAGGAGCTCGAAGACCTTCATAAGTGCCGGGAAGCGGTTGACGCCGCGCCACTTCGAATAGAGATTCACGAACTCGGCGGCGGCGCGAGCATATTTCGATACCGGCTGCAGGTCCCAATGCTTCACGATATTAGGGATGAAGCATTCCTTGTGCTTTAGTTCCATCGTGTCGAACGCGCAGCCGTCGGAATCTATCCCAACGAAGAACTCGTGCTGGGGTGCGAACTCCTTGAGTTGCGCCTGGGGATCGCTTTGAGTCATTTGTGACCACCTCCCTTAGAAGAGACTTAGCCGGCCAGCCAGCCTCCGTCCACGTAGATTATCTGCCCTGTGATGTAACCGGACGCCCGCGAGGCCAGAAACACTACCACGCCCTTGACGTCCTCCGGGGTGCCCCAGCGCTTTATCGCCACGCGGCTCATCACCGTCTCGTGGCGCTTCTTGTCGTGGTAGAGCGGCTCGGTCATTTCTGTGTGCATATAGCCGGGGCCGATGGCATTAACGCGAATGTCATACTTGGCCCACTCCACTGCCCATGCCTTGGTCAGCTGCCTTATGGCGCCCTTGGAGGCGGCGTAGGCCGGTATCAGGGCGACACCTATCTCCGAGAGCAGCGAGGCGGTGTTTATGATCCGACCGCCGCCGGTTTTTTTC
Source organism: Planctomycetota bacterium (assembly GCA_021160625.1). Lineage (GTDB taxonomy): Bacteria > Planctomycetota > DG-23 > SLPQ01 > SLPQ01 > JAGHCE01. The sequence goes on from JAGHCE010000247.1 coordinate 4,650, forward strand.
ATCGACCCCACGACGAGGTTCGTCAGGGAGAAGACGCTCGTGACGTTGACGTCCATTATGCGGCGCCACTCGTCGGGCGGAAAATCCTCCGCAGGGTACCTTGCCGTCGTGCCGACGTTGTTGACGAGTATGTCGATTTTGCCGAAGCGTGCAAGGACCTTCCCGACGAGCCTGTCGATCTCGCCGGGAGCCGCCACGTCGGCCGGTACGGCAAGCGCCTCGGCGCCGGCCTCCCGAACCAGGGCGGCCGTCTCGTCAAGGCCGGCCTTGGATCGCGCCGTCACCGCGACATTTGCCCCGGCCTCCCCAAGCGCCGCCGCCATCGCCCGGCCAAGGCCGCGGCTTGCGCCCGTAACCAGCGCCACATCCCCGTCCAGCCGGAAATCGTCCAAGATCACCGTAAGCGCCCGCCTCACACGCCGCAGTAAGCCGCGAATCCGCCGTCAACCGGTATCACCGCCCCGTGCATAAATTTCGCCGACGGCGAAAGCAGCCACACGAGGCACCCGAGGAGGTCCTCCGGGTCGCCGAATATTCCCATCGGCGTGTGGTCGATGACTTTCTTGCCGCGCGGTGTGAGCTCGCCGGTCTTTTCATCGGTGAGGAGGTAGCGGTTTTGCTCTGTCAGGAAGAATCCCGGTGCGAGGGCGTTTACCTTTACGTTGGTCGAGTAGTTTTGCGAGATGTGCACGGCCAGCCACGCGGTGAAGTTCGATATGGCCGCCTTGGCCGCGCTGTACGCGCCGACCTTGGTAAGCGGCCGAAACGCGCTCATTGACGAGATGTTTATGATGTCGCCGTGGTCCTGCTCGGCCAGGGTCTTGCCGAAAATCTGCGAGGGGATGACGGTGCCGATGAAGTTCAGGTTGAAGACCCACTGGAAGCCGTCCATCGGCAGGTCCCAGAACTTCATCTCGTCGGTGGTGGTCGCCTTCGGGTGGTTGCCGCCGGCGCCGTTTATGAGAATGTCAATGCTGCCGAGCTTCGCCACAACCTCGTCGTGGGCGGCCTGTACGCTTTCCCTGTCCAGAACGTCGCACTTGACGCCGATAGCCTCGCCGCCGGCCGCCTTTATCTGGGCAGCCACAGCCTCGGCGGCATCCTGGCGGATGTCCATCACGGCCACCTTCACGCCGAGGGCCGCGAGGCCCTTTGCCATCGTCCCGCAAAGGACGCCTGCGCCTCCCGTTATCGCGGCGACGCGCCCCGCCAGGCCGAACATTTCCTCAATCTTTTTCTGTGCCATCGTATGCTCCCGGTTTCATCAAAGAGTCCGTCAGATGCCGGACGGACACACGGGTCCGCCCCTGTAATACCTCCGCAGACGAAGCCCTCCCGCGTGGGCTAAAGCCCACCCTACCACTTGGTGGGCAAGCCGCCAATGCCACATAGTCGTCCGTAGGGGCGCAAGTTCACTTGCGCCCGCAGGCAAATGGTAGCGAGCAGTACTCTTGGGCGCGATAAATCGCGCCCCTACACAACCACCAATGCCACAGTCCGTCCGTAGGGGCGAGGCACTGCCTCGCCCGCAGAAGGTCAGATGATTGCCACGGGCAACGCCCGTGGCCCCCGTAGCGGGAAGGGGTCGAAGACCCCCAGTGGCACATAGCAAAGAGGGGGTCTAAGACTCCTGGGCAAAGGGCGCTATGTGGCGGCCCAGGTGTCCTTCAAGCACTTCGTAGTACGCTTCCTCGTTCGACCGCAACGCCATAAGCAGCCTGTCTCGGAAAACGTAGTGCCCCTCGACCTTCGCCATCAGGACCGACCCGTAGGTAACGTGGAGCAGCTGCCTGCCGTCGTTGCCGTTGAGGATATCGTCGAGCTCGTCGTCGCCTGCGTCTTGCGGCGCCGGCACCTTGGCCGGGTCGGCCGAGACGTGGTAGGAAGCCTTGTCCGAGTCGTAGTGCTCGAAAGCAAAGGCCAGAATCTCGCGGAAGAGCGCCGGCGCTATCCTGGCTATGACCCTCAATGCTTCGAGGTAGCTTGTGCCCGCGGTCTTGAGGTGCACCAGCCCTTCGGCCAGCCGCGCCGCAGCCGGATAGATCGAAAACTTGTCGCTGCCCGAATGTATGGAAATTTTGTACGGGCCGAATTCCTTCATCACCGCAACCTGCTCGGCAAACGACTTCTCGAATACCTTGACGTCGCCCTTGTAGTCGATTCCCTTCTCGAAATCGCCTACGAACCTCGGCGCAAGCGAGACCCACTTGACGCCGAGTCTCCTTAGCTCCCGTGCCACGAAGTAGTGCTCGAACGTGGAGGTGGGCGTTTCGGTCTCGTCCACCGACATCTCAAGCTCGAAGGGTTTCTCACCCATCCGGTCGGCCAGGTACCGAAACATCGTTGCCGTGTGCGCGCTCGCCGCCGAGTACTTGACCGCCGCCCTCACAAGCATCGCCTCGGTCGGCTGGAGCGCAACGTCCCCCGGCAGCAGGATTTCGCCGGAGAGATAGTCGCGCTTCATATCCGCACTGCTCGTCTCGAGGGCGTTCCAGTCGAGGCTGTCGAACTTGGAGGAGAGTTCCCCGGGAGCGCAGGTGTCGGCGGAGTTGTCGACGTGGTCGCTGGGGTCAACCGTATACATCGTGAAACCGGCCGCGATACAGGTGTCGATGTCGGCGGTGGTTTTCAAGTGGTCGGCGTCACTGCCGAAGCCTTCGGTCCAACCCTCCTGGAAGACGCCCCAGGATGCGTCGTCCATAACCTGTTTCGCACGACGGTCGGTCCGGGTCATCTCGCGGATGGACTGCTGCGCCAGAAACGGAACCACTCCCGTACCGCGCACGGCCCTCACGTGGCCCGGAGTCGCTATCCCCAGGCGGTCGCCCATACCAGCGGCGGTCTTCACGCCAAAGCATCGCGGTGCTGTGTAGGGGAATCTCTTCCGCAGCCGGACGGCGTTTTCGTGCGTCAGGGGGCACAGGCGAATGGAAAGGGGCTCGTCGTCCACGGCCGCAGTCATAATCCTGCCGGAGAACTCGCCCATCCAGCCGGGCACCGAGTCTTTGGAGGCCGCCAGGAGCAGGCTCTTGTCCACACCCGTGCGCACCAACAGCGCCGCCCCTCCCGGCGCCGAAACGAGCGATGCAGTGTACGCGGTGAGCCCCGCCGCCTGGGCTATCCGGCGCGCCGCCGCGGCACCTTCCTTCCCCGCAAGGGACATTTTGTCAGACTTGAACAGATTTGTTATCCGTTTCATAGGCCCTTCTCCCTGAATGTGCCTCGGCTGTTGCCAGGATTGCACCATTCTACGCCCTAAAATGCCCCTGTCAACTCGTCACAGAACACGGATGTTGACGTTATGGTCGTCAGAGGTAGAATACTCCCTGCTGGTAGTGGAGTGTTGACAATGTGGCCGCGCTAGACGGGGAGGTAGCGGTGCCCTGTAACCTGCAACCCGCTATAGCAGGGTCGATGCCTTTTCGAGGCTGCGGTTTCACCTGGTTTTCATTCGGCAAGCGGCGTTGACGGCCGGGTCCCAGCAGACAGGAAGGCGTGAATCTGGTCAGGCCCTGACGGGAGCAGCCATAAGCGTACTCGCCTGTGTGCCGTGGGGCAGCCCGGTCTGAGCCGGCTACCGTTTGTGGCCGGGAGGGGCTCGGTCGACAAAAGGTGCGCGGCCATCTTATTTTTAGGGAGCGCGCCGGGGTATGAGTTATCTGGTTCTTTCGCGCAAGTACAGGCCGCGGACCTTTGACGAGGTCGTCGGCCAGGATCACATCACGGCTACCCTCAAGAAGGCCATCGAGAGCGGTCGTGTCGCGCAGGCCTACATCTTTGCCGGCACGAGGGGCACAGGCAAGACCACGATGGCGCGCATCTTCGCGAAGGCCCTCAATTGCGTCAACGGTCCTACGCCCACGCCCTGCAACGAGTGCGAGATATGCAAATCGGTTGACACCGGCGAGGATGTCGATGGAATCGAGATCGACGGCGCGAGCCACAACCTGGTCGACGACGTCCGCGAGCTTCGCGCCAACGCCGGCTACCGCCCCGCGCGCGCGCGTTTCAAGATTTACTACATTGACGAGGTCCATATGCTGACGCCCTCGGCCTTCAATGCGCTGCTGAAGACGCTCGAAGAGCCGCCCTCGCATGTGAAGTTCATCTTTGCCACGACAGAGCCGCACAAGATACCGCTTACCATCCAGTCGCGCTGCCAGCGCTTTGACTTTCGCAATATTCCAGCAGCCGGCATCTTGGCGCGCTTAGGGTGGATCTGTGGGAAGGAAGGCATCGAGGCCGAGGAGGGGGCGCTCTCGCTTGTGGCGCGGCTGGCGGCCGGCAGTATGCGCGATGCGGAGAGCCTGCTTGACCAGATAGTGTCGTTTTCCGGCGGTGAGATCAGCCGCCACGCTGTCGAGGAAGTTCTCGGCATCGTGCCGACGGAGGCGTTTTCGGCGCTTTTCGGGGCACTTGTTTCCGGGGACACGGCGGCGGCGCTCGAAGGGGTTGAGCGTGTCCTTTCGCGCGGGACCGCCGCGCGGCAGTTTGTCGCGGAATTCATCGACTATCTTCGCGACGTGCTTGTGGCCTCCGAGTGCGGCGCCGATTCGGCGCTTCTGACCAGGAGCGCCGCTGAGCGAGAGATCCTCCAGGCGGACGCGCCCCGGTGGAGCGAGGAGGCGCTTGTCTACGCGATGCAGCTTCTCTCGGAAA
>JAGHCE010000038.1 GCA_021160625.1 Planctomycetota bacterium
AGGATGTAAGTATACGACCATCATAGCCTCGGCCAGTCCGCCGCGGAAATAGTAGAAACGGCCAAGCGCACCGGCGCCCGCGTTTCCGGGCCGGTCCCGCTTCCAACGCGCATCGAGCGTTACACGGTGCTGCGTTCGCCGCACATTGATAAGAAGTCACGCGAACAGTTTGAGATTAGAACTCACAAGCGGCTCATTGATATCTACGAGCCTACCGCTAAGACGGTGGACTCGCTCGGCAAGGTCGAGGTACCGGCCGGGGTTTACATCAAGATAAAGGCATAGGCGCTTCGGCGGGGGTCAAGATGTTGACGGTCTTGCTGGGCAAAAAGCTTGGAATGACGCAGATAACCGACGGCGAAGGTCGTATGGTGGGTGTAACTGTTATACAGGCGGGCCCCTGTAGCGTTCTCCAGGTGAAAACGGTAGAAAACGACGGCTACGAAGCTTTGCAAATAGGCTTTGATGATAAAAAGGAAAAGAACACCACGAAGCCGTTGCTGGGGCATATGCGAAAGGCCGGAGTTTCTCCGAAGAGGTTCATCCGGGAGATAGATGGCGACGATGAGGCCCACAAGCCGGGCGAGACGATAACGGTCGAGATATTCAATGACGTGAATTTCGTCAACGTGGTGGGAACGTCGAAGGGAAAGGGTTTCGCCGGGGTGATGAAGCGGTGGGGCTTTGCCGGACGCAAGGCGACCCACGGCGCCAAGGGCTACCGTGTTCCCGGCTCGATAGGCCAAAGCGCCTGGCCGGCGAGGGTTTTTCGCGGCACGAAGATGGCCGGCCAGATGGGCAACCGCCGCGTGATGACCAAGAGCTTAGAGGTTATTAAGGTTGACCCGCAGAGGAACCTGTTGCTCGTGAAGGGCTCGGTGCCCGGCCACAACGGCGCGTATGTGGAAATCCACAAGAGCATCGAGTGGGTGGCCCAGCGCAAGAAGAAGAGGCATTGAGCCGGCTTTGGAAAGGTTACAGGGTCTGTAGATGATAGAAGTAAAGGCATATGACGCCGAGGGGAAGGCAACCGGGCCGGTCCAGGTGGAAGAAGCGTGGTTCGGCGGCAAGGTGCGCCCCGGGGTTCTGCGCGAAGCCATTCTTATGTACCAGGCGAAGTCCCACCAGGGCACCGCTAACACGCTCAGGCGCAGCGAGATAAACGGGAGCACCCGCAAGTTGTGGCGGCAGAAGCATACCGGCCGCGCCCGTGTGGGAGACGTCAGCGCGCCGCACAGGCGGGGCGGGGCGTCGGTCTTCGGGCCGAAGCCGAGGGAGATTATCTCCCGCCGGATGCCCGCCAAGGCGCTCAGGGTCGCTCTTAATTCGGCGCTTCTGGCGAAGCTGGCCGACGGGGAGGTGATAGTCGCCGACTGCGGCACTCCCGAAACGCCGAGCACAAAGCACGTAGCCGGATACCTGGGCAAAATCGGCATCGAGAAAGGGCAGACCTGCCTCCTGGTGACTGCGGCTCTCGACAGGACCTTCTACAAGAGCGCCAGGAATATCCACGGGGTCGAGGTGAAGGAGCTTTGTGAGATAAATGCGTACGCGGTGGTCAAGCCCGCCACGGTGATATTCGGCCGCGAGGCCTTTGAGAAACTCTTGGAGCGGCGGCGGTGAACAGAGAAATACACAAAATCCTGTTGCGCCCGATACTGACGGAAAAGGTCGTGACCGCCGGGCAGGAGTCAAACGCGTATGCGTTTGAGGTCGCCGGCGCGGCCAACAAGATCGAGATTCGAAAGGCAGTTGAGCAGGCCTTCAAGGTCAAGGTCCTCAAGGTAAGAACCGCGCGTGCCCGGGGCGGCACGAGACGGTTTGGATACAGGTCGGTCAAGCGGCCCGCCGTCAAGCGTGCTTACGTGACGCTGGCCGAAGGTGACCGGATAGACCTGCTCTGAGCGCGGGTATGAGTCCGGCCTCGAAACGCAGGAGACGGTTGGTCAGGGCGGCGAAGGTGCTTTTGGCCCTGGCGCTGGTTTTGGGAGTTTTGAAAACCTGGGTGGTCGAGATCGGGCGGGTGAGGCTTCACTCCCTGGAGCCGACGCTCTGTGACGGTGACTGGGTTGTCTTTGAAAAGATATCCGCGCGGCGGCCGAAGCGATTCGACATCGTGGTCTTCAAGGCGCCGAGAGAGCCTGACAAGGTTTACATCAAGCGTGTAATAGGGCTTCCCAACGAGGTGGTGGAAGTGCGCCTCGGCAAGCTCTTTGTAAATGAGTTGGAAGTGTGCCTGCCGAATGGCGCAAACTGGGCGGGAGCCGATTTCGGCCCCACGCCCGTGGAGCGTGCGCACTACTTCGTCGTGGGGGACAACCCTGCAAACTCGGTGGATTCGAGAGAGTGGGGAGGCGTCCCGAGGGACTACGTGTTGGGGCGGGTAATCTTGAGATTCCGGCCCGTTGGAAAATGGAAGACCTTCAGGCGCGAAAGCGCCCTGACCAGGGAATAGAAAATGGCGATCAAAAAATACAAGCCGACTACGAACGCCCGGCGCCAGATGAGTGTCCTGGATTCGAAGGATATCAGCAAGAAACGGCCGGAGAAGTCGCTCGTGAAGCGGATCGTGCGCAAGGGCGGCCGCAACAATCAGGGCAGGATTACCGCCAGACACCGTGGCGGCGGGGCGCGCAAGCTCTATCGCATAATCGATTTCAAGCGGAAAAAGGACGGCATCCCCGCGCGGGTGGCGGCGATCGAATACGACCCGAACCGAAGTGCCAACTTAGCGCTTCTGGCCTACTCGGACGGGGAAAAGCGCTATATCCTGTGCCCGGAGACTCTGAAGGTCGGCGACATCGTGGCAAGCGGCGAAAAGACCGAGCCTCGTCCCGGAAACTGCATGCCGCTGTCGGCCATTCCGCTGGGGCTTGAGATTCACAACATAGAGCTCCAACCCGGAAGGGGCGGCCAGATGGTGCGCTCGGCTGGGATGGGGGCGGTGCTTTCGGCCAGGGACGGGGACTATGCCCAGATTATCCTGCCGTCGGGCGAGACAAGGCGGGTTCACGTGAGATGCCGGGCGACAATCGGCCGCGTGGGCAACGGTGACCACAGCTTGGTGACGCTCGGCAAGGCGGGCAAGAAGCGCCATATGGGGCGCAGGCCGCACGTTCGCGGCACGGCTATGAACCCGGTCGACCACCCGATGGGCGGCGGCGAAGGACGTACGAAGGGCGGCCGGCACCCGGTGAGTCCGACGGGCGTTCTGGCCAAGGGCGGCAAAACGCGCAAGCGCCACAAGGCCAGTAGCAAGTTCATAATACGCAGGCGCAAAAAGTAAGGGAGTCTGAAGGCCGATGGGACGTTCGATAAAGAAGGGACCCTACGTAGACGCCAAGCTGCTTCGGAAGGTTATGCGGCAGAAGGATACCGGCGAGAGCGAGCCCATCAGGACGTGGGCGAGGGCCTGCACCATAGTCCCGGAATTCGTCTCCCATACGTTCAACGTGCACAACGGGCGGGCGTTTTTGAAGGTGTTTGTCACCGAGGATATGGTGGGGCACAAGTTAGGCGAATTCTCGCCGACCAGGACGTTCAGGGGCCATGGCGGCAAGAGGGCGCGCGAGCGCAAGTAAGGAAAGCATAGATGGCGTATACGGCTAAGCACAGGTTTGCGCGAATCTCGCCGACAAAGGCGCGGCCCGTGGCGACGATGATAAGAGGGCTGGCGGTCTCGCGGGCGCTGGAGAAGCTGGAGTTTTCTCCCAAGCGCGCGGCCAGGATGGTGGAAAATGTGCTGCGGTCCGCCCTTGCCAACGCCGGGGTGGATGCCGAGGCCGAGGGTATGTTCGTGCAGGACATCCGCGTGGACAACGGTCCGGTTGCGCCGGGGACGAAGAGATGGATGCCGGTTGCGCGTGGTACGGCGCACCCGATACGCAAGCGCACGAGCCACATATCGGTCACTATTGAAGAATCGTCGGCCGAAGAGGAGAGTTGATGGGTCAGAAGGTAAACCCGACGAGCTTGAGGCTCGGAATCGTCGAGGACTGGAGAAGCCGGTGGTACGCGACCAAGAAGGACTTCAAGGGAGCCCTGCTTGAGGACTACAAAATCCGCAAGTTGGTCAAGGGCCGCTACAAGTTCGCCGGCATTCCGAAAATCGAGATCGAACGCAAGGGTGACGAACTCAACGTCATCCTGAACACCGCCCGCCCGGGACTCGTCATCGGCAGGAAGGGCGCGGAGGTGGACAAGCTGCGCGGTGAACTGGAAACGATGACAGGCAAGAAGGTCAACATCAATATAGTCGAGGTCTCCAAGCCCGAGCTCGATGCGCAGCTGGTAGGCGAGTCGATCGCCGAGCAGCTGCAGAAGCGCTCCTCCTACAGGCGTACTATGAAAAAGTCGGTGGAGATGGCCAGGCAGGCCGGCGCAAAGGGAATAAAGATAATCTGCTCCGGCAGGCTCGGAGGCGCTGAGATTGCGCGCCGGGAAACCCAGAGTGCAGGCAGCATTCCGCTCCACACGCTGAGGGCGGTTATCGATTATGGTTTCGCCACGTCCATCACGACCTACGGGGTCATCGGCGTGAAGGTATGGATTTACAAGGGAATGGTGAAGGAACGGGGCAAGTAGATGCCACTAATGCCAAAACGCGTCAAGTTCCGCAAGACCCATCGCGGCAACTACAGCGGCAAGGCGGCTCGGGGCAACACGGTCGCATTCGGCGACTACGGGCTGCAGTCGCTGGAGTCGGGCTGGATAACGGCCAGGCAGATAGAAGCCGGCCGCGTTGCCGCGACGCACTTTTTGGGGATCGAGGGGAAGCTCTGGGTGAGGATTTTCCCGCACAAGAGCGTTTCAAAGAAACCTCTCGAAACCCGGATGGGCAAGGGCAAGGGCGAGCCGGATCACTGGGTGGCGGTTGTCAAGCCAGGCACGATACTCTACGAGCTTGCGGGTGTGCCGGAGGACATTGCAAAGCAGACGCTTAGCCGCACGGCGCACAAGATGCCGGTGCGCGTGCGAATGGTAGCGCGGAGGCACGTGTAAGATGAAGGCCGCAGAAGTAAGAGAGCTTTCGGACGAAGAGCTGGCGGTGGAACTGCAAAACCTGCAGGAAGGCCTTTTCAGGCTCCGCGTAAGGAAGATTACGGAAAACATTCACAATGCCGGGGAGGTGCGTTCCCTGAGGCGGGATATTGCAAGGGTTCTGACGATTATGCGCGAGCGGCAGCTTGCTCGCGAGGGGAAGTAGGCTTATGAAGGTTCGCGGCAAAAGAAAAACGGTCCAGGGCGTCGTGACCAGCGACAGTATGGAGAAGTCCATCGTGGTGGCCGTCGAACGGCTTGTCGAGCATCCCAAGTACGGCAAGCGAATCCGGCGCAGCACGAAGTTCTTCGCACACGACGAGGCCGACGAGGCCAGGGCAGGGGACAAGGTCGAGATCGCCGAAACGCGACCGCTCTCCAAGAAAAAGCGGTGGCGGCTCGTGCGGATACTTGAGCGGGCCTGAAGCGGCGTGCGCGGAGTGTAAACGATGATCAGAATGCAGACGAGGCTGGACGTTGCCGACAACACCGGCGCGAAAAAGATCTCCTGTATCAGGGTGCTGGGAGGCGGTAACAAGCCCGGCGGCATCGGCGACGTTATTGTCTGCTCGGTGAAAACC
>JAGHCE010000224.1 GCA_021160625.1 Planctomycetota bacterium
GCACCGTCATAAAAGCCAATGCGGCCGAGCAGGTCAGGCTGTCACGATAGGCTTTGGACAGGAAAGGCAGGTAAAGAACAATGGCGTGGTTAACCGGTTATCCAAGGGAAAAGGTCGATTGGGCCCCTATCGTCGACCAGGACAAATGCGTCAAGTGCGGGATGTGTATGAACTGCGGCAAGAAGGTGTTTGAATGGACCCGAAACGGACCGAAGGTCGTCAGGCCTGAAGTCTGCGTCGTCGGGTGCAGAACCTGCGGAAACCTGTGTATGAGCAATGCCATTACGTTTCCGGACATCGCAAATCTACGCGACCTGTACAGGAGGGAAGGCATCTGGGCCAAGGTGAAAACCCAGCTGCAAGAGGAAGGCAAGCTCGCCGCGGCGGGCCCGTGAAGGCGGGCGCATACCCCCTTACAATAGAACATTATTAATCATTCGAAATGTCCCAACAACCTAGCGAAAAAAAAGGACGAAGCAATGGACAAGGCGTTACTTGAACTAGGAATCACTTTTCACGGGCACAAATGCCCGGCGATGCCGCTGGGCATCCGCGTGGGTTTGGCTGCTATGAAGGCCCTTGACGTCAAGCGAGCCGCCAACAAGGAACTCTACTGCATATGTGAGACCGGCCCTGCACACGCGACGATGTGTTTCGTGGACGGCGTCCAGGTGGCGACCGGCTGCACCCTTGGTAAAGCCAATATCGAAAAAGTAAACTACGGCAAGAATGCCGTCACGCTGATCGACGTCAAGACGAAACGCGCTGTTCGCGTCACGCTGAACGCTAGCTTCCAGAAACAAGGGCTGGCATCCGAGTTCATTGGACTACGCAGACAGGGCATCGAACCGCAAGACATTGAGGCGGATATTGTCAATCCGATAATCGACCGTATATCGTCGTTACCGGATAAAGACATCCTCGTCGTCGGCGATGTGCATAAGGTGGAGTGGAAGCCGCGCAAGGGCACCTTCGAATGGATGGAGTGCGAGGAGTGCGGAGAAGTGACCTTTGCCGAGGGGCTGTGCGTGGTTGACGGCAGGCACTTGTGTATTCCATGCTCGCCCTACCAGTCGTAGACGGCCGTGATGTGATGGCAAGAGGAGCCCCTTAATGGATCCGACGTATTTTGCGCCGCCGCTGTTTTTCGTGATTGCGCTGATATTTTCTATGCTGGGAATGGGCGGTTCCCAGCTTTACATTCCAGTGTTGTACTGGATGGGGATGGATTTCAAGACAGAGGCAATCCCTCTGGGAATGCTGCTCAATGTTGTTAACAGCTCATCGGCCGCCGTCACCTACGCGCGCGAAAAGCTGATCGACTGGCGAGTAGCATTGCCGTTCGGTGTAGCGATGGTGGTATTTGCGCCGCTGGGGACATTTTTGAATTTGAAGCTCCCCACAAGGCCCGTGATCATCATTTTCGCGCTGTTTACGGCCACGGCCGCCGTACTGATGCTGAGCGGCTGGAAGCCGGCCGGAGGTGCGCTGTCATCTTCCGGAAAACTTGCACTCGGGACTTCGGCCGGAAGTGTGCTTGGTTTTTTCGCGGGCCTCATCGGGCGAGGCGGCGGGTCGTTCGTGGTGCCGCTACTCTACATCGCAGGTCTCGACGCGAAGGTGGCCGCCGCCACGTCCGCGATGGTGGTGACCTTCTCCGGCACGTCGAGCTTCGTGTCACACCTTTTTACGGCCGCCCGGCCGGACTGGCTCACGTGGGGATTGTGTGTCGGCGCGGTGTTTCTCGGGAGCCAGGCAGGATCGCGCCTTATGGCCAGGCGGCTCAAGTCGCGCTGGGTCAAGGTCGTCTTCGGCGTGGTGCTTTTGGGCGTAGCGGGGCTCCTTATCGCCAAGGAAACAATACTCAAGTAGCCCGGCGGTCGCAGGGTTTTATCTTACCCAAACTTGTCTCAGCGAGGTCTATGTGGACTGGAAACGCGAGTGGAAAATCCTCGTAGCCATAACGGGTGTGTTTTTGGGCCTTTTATACCTGCCTGTAGGCAATGCCCGCTTTGATAACGCGCTGATGGAAGCGCTCCATCTCGCGCGCTGGTACGCCAGGGAGCACGTGCTGTTGTGCCTGATGCCGGCGTTCTTTATCGCGGGCGCAATCGCTGTCTTTGTCAGCCAGGCCTCAATGATGAAATATCTCGGCGCCGGCGCAAACAAGGTCCTGGCCTACGCTGTCGCCTCGGTTTCAGGAACTATCTTGGCCGTGTGCTCCTGCACGGTCCTGCCGCTTTTTGCGGGGATTTACCGGGCGGGTGCGGGGCTCGGACCGGCCGTAGCGTTTTTGTATTCAGGACCGGCGATAAACGTACTTGCGATAGTCTTGACCGCGCGAATTCTCGGGTTAGAGCTCGGCGTGGCCCGTGCAGTCGGCGCCGTCGGTTTCAGCGTGGTCATCGGCCTTCTAATGCACCTTATCTTCCTCGATGAGGAAAGGCACAAGGCCGCCACCCAGGCAGTGATGCCCGATCCGCAAGAGACGAGGCCCCTGTGGCAGACGGCCCTCTACTTTGCGTCGATGGTCGCGATTCTCGTTTTCGCCAACTGGAGCGCACCTGACGAGCCCGGCGGCATATGGCAGTGGATATACTCGGTCAAGTGGGTTCTTACCGGGATTTCGGCCGTGGCGCTGGCGGTCATCCTAACGAAGTGGTTCGGCGTGAAATGGTGGAAGATTGCGGCCGTAGCAGTTCCCGTCATAATCCTGGCGCTTTTTGCCCCGTCAAAGCCTGTCCTCGCTTTTGCGGCCGGTGCCGTCGGCATCTCGGTGATAACCGCAAGCGGCGGGGGCGAGAGCGAAGCGTGGTTTGCGTCGTCGTGGGGATTTGCGAAACAGATACTGCCGCTTCTCTTGGCCGGGGTGCTGGTGGCTGGAGCGCTTTTGGGCCGGCCCGGCCACGAGGGACTCATCCCGTCGGAGTGGGTGACAAGGGCTGTCGGCGGCAACTCCCTTCGCGCGAATCTCTTCGCATCCGTGGCGGGCGCGCTTATGTATTTCGCCACGCTTACCGAGGTGCCGATTCTCCAGGGCCTTATCGGCAACGGTATGGGAAGGGGGCCTGCGCTGGCGCTTCTGTTGGCGGGCCCGGCGCTTTCGCTGCCGAATATGCTCGTCATTCGCAGCATAATGGGCACGAAGAAAACGCTCGTTTTCGTATCCCTCGTAATCGTGATGGCCACGGCCAGCGGCATAATGTTCGGACTACTGGTCGAATAATTGTTTTCCGGTACAAAAGGAGGTTGTGATGCCTGCCGTAAAATTGCAGATACTGGGAACCGGCTGCCCCAAGTGCAAAGCACTTGCCGAAAACGTACAAGCAGCCGCGCGCGAGCTGGGACTCGATTACGAGCTTGAGAAGGTCACGGACATCAACAAGATGATGAAGTTCGGCATTATGATGACGCCGGCGCTGGTGGTCGACCAGGAAGTGAAGGTCGTCGGCCGGGTGGCGAGTGCGTCTGAATTGAAGAGGATGTTGTCTTAAGGTTTGTCCGGATTGTGTGTGCTATAGGAGGGATCGCTGTGGAAGACGCCAACAACACCGAATGCTGTGAGGAGTCGAAGAACACCCAATGCTGCGGAAAGCCTGACAACACCCAATGCTGCGGAAAGCCAAAGACGGCCGAATGCTGCGGAGGGCCCAAGCTCATCTTCGCCTGCTCGGGCGCTGCCGATGAATAAACCCGCGCCGCGCGACGTCAACAATGATAATCCGACATTACCCGCCTGCCGCCTTGCATCCGCAACCCCGCACGCTACAATCGCAAGGGAAGGCGCCGGACCGTACGAAGAACGGCTCCCGACGAGGCTTGTTGAAATCAAACAGAGCACCAGTTGCAAGGGGGCAGATATGCGTTACCTGTTGGCAGTCCTCATCGTGTCATTCTCGACCGCCTTTGCCTTCGCCGACGCGGTCGACATCTCGAACCTCCCGCCCCATCCACGCCTGTGGATTGGCGGCCTCAAATCGGCGCCCGGCTACATTGACCCGGACACCCTCACCGAACGCGCCAGGACGCACGCCCGGCAGTTCGGATTCTTAAACTCGGGAAGCCCCGTCAACTCGCGCGCCCTCTCGGCAATGATAAGCGGCGACGCCGCGAAGTTCGGGAAGGTTGTCGCGGACCTCAAGGCTGCCACGGCTCGAAGGGGCGGTAACCTTGCCGAGATCGCCCTTGCCTTCGACTGGGTGGCCAAGTCCCTTTCCGACGCCGACCGGAAACAGATTGCGCGGCACATAGGCGACCTTGCAGTCGAAAGGCAGAGCGAGGCCGGCGGACGGTTCAACGCGTTTGACAACAATCCGCTGCGCCGTGATATGGGCATCGGCCTTGCGGCCCTGGCAATCGCCGGCGACGACCCTCGTGCCGACGAGCTCTTCAAAAAGGCCCATTCACTCTTCGAGGAGTTTGTCGCGATAACCGGCGACGGCGCCCCCGGCGATGATATGCTCGGACGCGGCGCCTATGGCGGCGGATGGCCCGAAGGCCATGACTACGACCGGCACGGCTCCCGCTACGCCACCATCTATTTTTTGGGCTTGCGCTCCGCCACTGGCGTCGACGTCTTCACCGGCAGCCCCTACTGGAAGGCCAAGCCCCTCTTCCACATCTACACCGTCCTCCCCAATGGCCGAAACGTCCTCCCCTTCCAGGACGACGACAACCCCTACCTCCACCGCTTCGACCGGGACGTGATGCTGGTCCTGGCCAGGGAGTTCAAGGACCCACACGCGCGCTGGTACTTGAACCACGTCAACAAGCGAACCGAGGGCGGAAGCGGCGCATTTGAGTTTCTCTTCGACGAGCCGGACTGGCCGGAGCACGACTTCACCGACCTCCCGAAGGCGCATCACATCCCCGGAACCGGCATGGTCTACGCACGTTCGGGCTGGGGCCCAAACGACACATACGTTGCTTTCTGTGCAAGCGACTGGTATGTCTACCACCAGAACAACGCACAGAACGTCTTCGCCATTTACCGAAACGCGCCGCTGGCCGTAAAGGACGGTGTCTACGACGGCAACGTCCATGAGCACTACGTCAACTACAGCATCCGCACCGTCTCCTACAACGGCATAACGGTGTTCGACCCGGCGGAGAAGTACGGCGGCCCGGACCCCGTCCCCAACGCCGCAAATGACGGCGGACAGATGATAAACCAGTGGAAGGGAAATCCGCAGACGGTTGCAATGTGGCGAAAGCAGGCCCGCCAGACCGCGCGGCCTATGCGTGACGTCGTCGACTGGCTGGGCTTCGAGACCAACGACACCTATACGTATGCCGCCGCCGATGCGGGGCGCGCCTATCGGCCTGGAAAAGTACCTTTCTTCTCGCGGCAGATTCTCTTCATCTACCCCAACTGGGTGGTCGTTTTCGACAGGGTAACGGCGGGCAAGGCATCCTTCGCGAAGACCTTTCGCATCCACGCGCCTGAGGAAATGGAGGTCACCGGCCGAAACGCCGTCATCACGACCACCAGGACCAACCACACGACGGTGCCGGGGCGCCTGTTCGTGGAGTCGCTTCTACCTGCGCAGGCGAGAGTCGAGCGGGTGGAAGGCGCGGCTTGCTATGGGGGCCACTCCTGGATCGGCCCCAAGCCTTATAACGACCAGATTCTGTGCCGCTCGCACCTGGAAATCACGGCGCCGCAGGAGAAGACCTCGTACTTTCTCACTGCAATGTATGCCTGCGATGCTGACGTCGAAAAGGCGCCCGAAGCCGTGATCGAAGAGGAAACCCCCGACCGCGTGACGGTAAGCCTCGACGGCGGCAAGTACCGCTTCTACTTCGACAAAACCGGCGACGTCTCCTGGGAATTGCTCGACTAAGTGTGTGGCCCCGATTGCTTGCAATCGGGGTTCGCCGAAGGCGAACAAGAGGCCCCCGTCCTATGCCCCGCGTAGTCATTTGGTACTGTGCCACTGGTGGCTTGTCCACCAGTGCCCCCGTAGGGCGCGCCTTGGCGCGCACGCTTACCCCCTCACGTTGCCGGGGAGAAGTCCTGCTTGGCCGCGCCGCACACGGGGCACACCCAGTCGTTGGGGATGTCCTCAAACGCCGTGCCGGGCTCGACGCCGTCGTCGGGGTCGCCTTCGGCGGGGTCATAGACATAGCCGCACACATCACAGACATACTTTTGCATAGTGCATCCCTTTCGAATGGTACTCGAATACTGCCGTCCTACGAACAGATTTTGTCCAGTCTGCTGGCGATTTCAAGCCCAAGCGCGCGGCACTCGGCAAGAGCCCGGCCGTCCGGAACGTATTGGACGGCAAGCGGTTCGCCCACAAGATCCACGCCCATCGATTGGAGAATGTCGGCCACTTGGCGGGCGCCCTCGCCGCTCCAGCCGTACGAGCCAAACGCCGCGCCGACAAGGTTCTTCGGCTTGAGACCCTTCATATAACACAAAATGTCCGCGACCGTCGGGAACATCTGATTGTTGAGCGTGGGAGAGCCGACCAGAAGCGCCCCTGCGTCGAGCATTTCGGTGATAACGTCGCTTCGCCTGGCGGTGCCGAGCGAAAGCATCCTGACAGATATGCCGCCCTCAGCGAGCCCCTCACCGATGGCAAGGGCCATCTTTTCGGTGCTGTGCCACATCGTGTCATAGACTATGACGGCCTTTCTGGCGGGCTTTTGGACGGCCCATTTGCTGTATAGGTTGAGGATGGTTTCTATCTCTCGGCGCCAGATGGGGCCGTGGTCAGGGGCAAGGATGTCTATCTCGATGCCGAGGTCTGCAATTTTCGCCAGCAGATTCCCCACGAGCGCCGAGTACGGCAACAGTATGTTGGCGTAGTACCTGGCCGCCTCCTGTTCAAGAACCGCCTCATTCAGCTCGTCGGCGAAGCGCTCGCTTGACGAAAGGTGCATCCCGAAAC
Organism: Planctomycetota bacterium; assembly: GCA_021160625.1. Classification (GTDB taxonomy): domain Bacteria; phylum Planctomycetota; class DG-23; order SLPQ01; family SLPQ01; genus JAGHCE01. Next base: position 6,900 of record JAGHCE010000224.1, read on the forward strand.
CGTCCTGCGAAAAGAGAAGCTTATGGGCCGGGAGGTACGCCACCATACTGTCGGGCCAGTGGAGCATCCTGGTTTCGAGAAACGAGAAACGAGCACCGCCCAGTTCCAACTCCCCGCCGTTCTCGACAGCACTGAACGGATAGTCCGTGTGAAAGTGGGCCGAAAGGCCCTTGACACCCATCAGGGAGGCAAAGACCTTCTCCGGCTTCACGGCGGCGATCGTATCCATAAGGCAGCCCGTGTGGTCCATCTCGGAGTGATTGGAGATGATGTAGTCGATCTTCGTGCAGTCGCCGATGACCGAGCGGATTCTCGCCAGCATCTCATCCTTGAAGGCCGCCTTCACGGTGTCGACGAGCGTTACCTTGTCCGCAATGACGAGATACGCGTTGTACGTAGTGCCCCTGTCGGTGGCGTAGCCGTGGAAGTTGCGCATATTCCAGTCGATCGCGCCCACCCACCAGACGTTTTTGGTTACCTTCGCCGCCTTGAATACTTCCGCCATAGCGTCCCTCACTTTCGAATAAGGCTCTGTGCCGCCTGCACGGTCCGGTCAGCCGAGAATGGCCTTGAGGTCTTCCTCGGCGGTGGCGATCGGGTGGATGTTGAACTTGTCGACGAGTACCTTCCAAACCGTCGGCGTCACGTAGGCCGGCAGCGTCGGGCCGAGCCGCATATCCCTTATGCCGAGCGCAAAAAGCGTCAGGAGAATCGCCACGGCCTTCTGCTCGTACCAGGAAAGTATCATCGAAAGCGGCAGCGAGTTGACGTCGGTGTCAAAGGCCTCTGCAAGCGCCGAGGCAATCTTTATCGCCGAATAGGCGTCGTTGCACTGCCCGATGTCCAGGAGCCTCGGTATCCCGCCGATGTCGCCGAACTCCAGCTTGTTGAAGCGGTACTTGCCGCAGGCAAGCGTCAGTATCACGCAGTCGTCGGGGACCGCCTGGGCAAGCTCGGTGTAATAATTACGACCGCTCTTGGCCCCGTCGCAGCCGCCGATAAGGAAGAAGTGACGGATATTGCCGGCCTTTACCGCCTCGATGATCTTGTCGGCCACACCGAGGACCGCCGCGTGCCCGAAACCTACGAGGATGGTCTTTTCCGGAGCATCTTCCGCGAAGCCCTCGGCCGCAAGCGCCGCGTCGATGACCGGCTTGAAATTGCGGTCCGGGATGTGGGTTACCCCGGGCCACGCGACGAGGCCGCAGGTGAATATCCGATGCTTGTACGAATCGCGCGGCTTCTGGATACAGTTGGTGGTCATAAGGATTGCCCCGGGGAACTCGTCGAATTCGCGCTGCTGATCCTGCCAGGCGCCGCCGTAGTTTCCCACGAGGTGCTTGTATTTCTTGAGCTGGGGGTAGCCGTGGCAGGGCAGCATCTCGCCGTGAGTATAGACGTTTATGCCGGTGCCCTCGGTCTGCTTCAAGAGCTCGTCGAGGTCTTTGAGGTCATGACCGGAAACGACTATCGCCTTGCCGGCAACGGGAGTCACCCTCACCGGCGTCGGCTGCGGGTCGCCGTAGGCACCGGTGTTGGCCGTATCGAGGACCTCCATTGTCCGAAGGTTGACCTCGCCGCACTCCAGACACAGCGCAAACAGTTCTTCCACCGTGGGACTCGGACTGGTCAGCGCATCAAGGGCCTTGTGGAAAAAGGCGTAGATGCCATCGTCCTCGTGCCCCAGTATCGCGGCATGATCAGCATAGGCGGCGGCGCCCTTGAGGCCGTAGGTGAGGAGCTCCTGCAGGCCGGTTATGTCGTCGCCGAAGGCCTCCTTGCGCTTGGTAATAGCGATGTCCTCGCCCTGCTTGACGAGACCTTCGAGCGTTTCGGCCGGCTTCCAGAGGGCGGGCCCGGAAAGGTTATCAGGTTTCCGGCCCCCTGCGGCTGAGGCCTCTTCGTAGAGAGTCCTTGCCTTGTCGCGAAGGACGGCCGCTCTGCGGATGAGGATTTCGAGACGCTCAGGGTCGAAGTTGACGTTCGTTATGGTCGTGAAAAGCGCCTCGGCGGTGAAGCGGTTCACCTCGGAGTCTGTTGCGCCCAGGTCACGCGCCCGGCGCGCGTACATCGAGATGCCCTTCGTGCCATAAACAAGAAGGTCCTGGAGCGCGGCGGTCTCGGCGTCCTTGCCGCAGACACCCTTGACCGTGCAGCCCGTCCCGCGTGCCGTCTGCTCGCACTGGTAACAAAACATACTCATTGGTTTCCTCCTTTACAATTATGCCGAGGTGCCCTCAAAGACTATAGCCTCCACCGGCAGCCCGGCCGTCAGGACGACCCTGCTGTCTCTTTTGGTCGCTTGGCCAGATGCAGCCTGACATCCGAAAGCCTTGTTGTCTCCAACCGCTCTCTGACGAGCGTGTTGAGTGTCTCCAACAAGTCCCCCAGAATACACTCGCCGTCGCAGATCGGAGCACCCAGAAGACAATTCACGTCCGTGAGCGGGCCGTCGATGACCTCGTAGATGTCGAGAAAAGTGATTTCCCCGGGTGCCTTCCCCAGCGTGAAGCCCCCCTTGGGGCCCCTTGCCGACGTCACAATCCCGCTCTTGGCCAGCCTTTGCAGCACCTTTGAGAGATGCGCCTCGGAGGCATCAAGCGCTGACGCTATTTCCCCGGTCGTCACGATTCTCTCGGGCTCGCCGGCCAACAACGCCACCGTGTGAAAGGCGAGAACCGCCGCCTCGGAAACTTTCAGTATTCCCGCCATTGTGACACTCCTGGCATATTGGTATTCACGCACCAGTATACTATTACCACCGTGCCGCGCAAACAGAAATCACCCGCTGCCTGCGTTTCCTTCCATTTCCCGCAGTGCCGTATCCGCCGTCCGCCCTGCCTGCCCGTCTCGGTGCCTCCGGCCGCTTCACCAGCGGCGCCGGCTCAGACCGTCGAGGCCA
>JAGHCE010000126.1 GCA_021160625.1 Planctomycetota bacterium
CCTGGTTACTCCCACCACACTGCCGTCATCATCCACACCCAGAAGAACCCGCCCTCCTCGCAAATTAGCGAAGGCAACCAGCTCTTTGGCCAAGGCACGGTTTTCGATAGTGTCTCGCTTGAACTCCACACCGGAGTTCTCGCCGTTACTTATCAGTTCCAATAATTCTGTTCTGGTCATTCGAATCCTCTCAGAATCCGTATTTTAGGCGCCGCATTTCAAAGGCGTCCTTTCCTCCCTCAAGGACTTCCTCCACGAGTTCGCAAACCGGATGCGTATCAATGGAGCCCATATGCTCACTGGAGAGCTTGGCTCTTCCTTGCCCAGCATCACCGAAAGCGGATAGGCCAACAATCAACTCTGCATCGCCTAAGACAGGGATATTGGCATTATGCGTCGCAAAGATAAACTGGCGTCGTCGTTTTTCCTCCCGCATCTTGGGCACAACACAGTCCGAAATGAAACGATTATCGAGATCGTCCTCAGGCTGGTCAACGACCAACGGAGCCTTCGACTCGAGGAGCAGGAGCAACAGAACTGCCGTTGCTTTTTGTCCAGTGGACAGGTCCTCTAATGTTTCCCACTGAGGCGGTTGGTCCTCGGCGGCTACATTAAGTTTGATAGCGGTTGTTGGCGGCAATTCCAGTTCTTCAATTTGCATAATTACATCTGGATTAGCCTGAGCAATACGTTCCGCCTGACCGGGCGAGATCTTAAACTGCCGGGACAGTGACTCCCGCCCCTCACGGCAAGCGGCCGCGAAAGCCGGAAGTGAGAAATCTACCCGCTGTTTCAGGATTTCAATCGCTTCTGACAGACGTCCGCCTATTTGGTTGCGTAAAAGCTCCACAAGCGGTTCGCGGTTTCCTCCTGCCGAAACCTCAACCAAAACACGCCGTTCGAGCTTGCGGTTTACTTTCTTGGCTGCGCGTTCGAGATGGCGAAACTCCTCAGCCTTCACATCCTCCCATTCGGAGAGGAGGTTACGCCGTTCTGTTTCATATTCTTTTAGGTCGCGCTGCAAAGAAGCCTGTCTCTCCTTAAGCGGACGGAGTTCCTCAATTTGTCGTCTAAGGCGAATGAATTCTTCACCATCGACTTTAGATTTCTGCAGCTCCCGCAAAATGGCCTCGTATGCCGCAAGGACTTTTTTCTTTCGCTCTTTCCACCGGCTTTTGACGTCTTCAAAGCCAGCTTGTGCACGTCCTATAGCCTCGTTCATTTGAGAGGCAAGGTCCTGCATCTCCTTACTCAATTGTTCCAATACTGAATCCGCACCCGCCAGTACTTCCTTTCCAGGCAAATCGGCCAGTGCTTTAGGTGAAAGGAAAGCTCGATCTATGGGTATGGCGCTCTGCAATTGCGTGAGGAACTCCTTGAACGGGACTAAGCGCTCCTCGGTAGTTTTGAGGACGCGTTCCTCGCGTACAAGAAGACTTTGTTCCTTAAGCTTGTCCTCAAGGCCGGCATCTTGAAAGCGCCGTAATGTTTCCTCAAGGGCTGGCAATGTAGAAAGCCGCTCTTCAATCAGTGATAGTTCCTTGTATGTTTCCAGTAAACGTAACCGTGACCGTTCCAATTGCCTGCGAATATTGTTCTTCCGTTTTACAATGTCGGTATTGCGCTCCACAAATCGGTCTAGCAACCGCGTAAGTTTCTCCCGGCTTTTCGTTAGTTCTGATATCTCATGCTGCCCATAGACTTCGGCTTGCGGAACAACATCCGCCGGAGTCAGATTGAGTACATTGCCTGTCTCGTCTTTAACCACTGGTGGGTTGGGGATGGTTCGTTCGATCAAGTAGTGGCGTTTATCCGGATGGTAGGACCGGACTAATAGCGAAATTTTAGTGCCACTGCGGAGCACCTGACGGATGATCCCCTCATGGGCTTTACGAGCCTCTTCGCCGAGAGGTTCCAGTCCAAGGACATAACGCAGGCTCTCAACGACAGTAGACTTGCCCGTTCCCCGTCCACCAATTAACACATTCAGGTTCTCGTTCAAATGAATCGCGGAACCATCGAGAAATCCCCCCTGCCAGGTCACGGCGAGGAACTCTGTGTGCTCTTCCGGCGCAGGGTCACTGGCCAACCGTATCCTGGATTCGGGATCAAGGAACGCCTGGCGCAAGCCTTCTGAAGTGACGTTGGACATCTTTATCCAACAGGATGCGCCAGGCTTGGCAAAATCCTCCGGACTTGACACATCTTGCGCATTGATTACGGCCACAGGTCGATCACGTCGATACTCGGGATTCTTGTTTTCTATTATCGGACGCAGGTTTTCTGGTGCATCTGAGATTGGCCCTGGGAGCGCACAAGCAAGGAGATGAGGCCATGTCCAAGCGTTGATCCGTGGTTGCCCCGAAAGTTTGGTTAAAAGCCCTCCATCGCTGGCAACGTGAGCAGCCACACAGACGGCACCCCACCGGTCGGTGGCTTCCTTCAAAAACTCAGTAACATCGTATTTTCCAGTAGGAGATGCGGCCTCATCCTCGTGGATACCGCAGTCCCCAAGAATCCGGCTAAGGAACTGTAAGTCTTTGGATGGATCAAACAGACAGAGCAGATGAACACCATCTTTTGTCACGGCTTCAAATCCAGGAAACACGTGAATCCCAACATCCCGCGCCGCTTGAATGAGCGTTTCTGATGAACGCACACGGTAGTGATCAGTAACGCTTATCACTTCAATGTTGTTCCTTTGACATGCATCCACCATCGCGGCGTTATACTCGGCTTCGTTTGCGAAAGTCGTTTCCCTGTTGTGGCGTTTAACGTAGTCGAACGGATTTACCTGAAGCGCACAACGGTAAAAACGGGCACCACCAGGCAAATCCAGGGCTACTCTTATTGGTTCAGGCTGATTCATGGTTTTCCTCGCACTCTTGACTAGTTGAAATCATCGCGCTCAGTCCTCCTTACTCCACAATCGCCTTCAGCAGCGCGTCGCGCGCGTCCGAGTAAAACTGAATGTCCACCTTGGTCGCCATGTCGTCGGAAAGGTCCAGGAGTTGACGACGGCAGGAGACCGGGATCAGTAGAGCTGTCGCACCTTTCTCGACAGCAATCTCGGCGATGGTTACCGCGTTATGAATTGGCTCGATGGAACCGCCGAGGTTGAGTTCTCCGACGACGATCAGGCCGCCCCGCGTGCTCTTTTTCAGGAGGGCTGTGCAGAGCGCGACCACTGCAGCTACACCGAGTTTTGCCCCAGTTTTGGAGGCATCGAAGGCCCGGAGTTGCACGGTAAACTCATGCTGGCGGGGGTCCTTGTCTCCCACCAGGCGGGCGGATTGGGCGTATAGATTCTGCTCGGCATAACCCATAGATTCGCGGAAGGCCGGTGGCACGGGCTTGTTAAGTATCTTGACTCCGGAGCCGGGGCCTTCGTTGACTTCGATCCTGTAGAGTCCGGGATGATCGTCCATCCCGCCGGGGCTGACGGTCCAGACCTGTCCCGGTTCGAGAGGATCGCCGCCGATTCCGCCTTCGCTCTGGAGTTCCGGGGTGGACACGAACTTCTCGACCCCATCACTGCCGAACACGTAGCTGAAGTGGGTGTTACGAAACTCAGCTGCGCCAATTCGTTTCTGTTGTTCCTTAACACGTCGTCGGACCTCGAGAGCCAGGCGCACCGCCCATTCCAGATCCTCATCGGAAACCGCATTGTCGGGATCTGGATACAGCAGCTTCAGCAAGGCGCCGATCGTCTTGTTGACGGCATTCGTGTCACGCCCGCTTAGCGCTCCCCCGAAGAAAACGCGATTCTGCAGCACGGAAAGGCGGCTCTGGCTTCGCAATTGGCTCCAGCATTCCGAGAGGAAATCGCTCACCAGGCCGAAATGTTCGGTGAGAAGCTCCTTCCTGATCTTGGGGACATCCCATCCCGGCAGATACGCATGAATCCTGTCCATGAAAGCCGTGTCGTTTCGCATTTCCTGGGGCAGCGGCCCAAGAAGATGCCCGATGCGCTGCTGGTGCTCGACGTCCACATCGAAGTTGCCGATCAGGACAAGGCTGCCGTCCGCGCGGATGCTCTCCTTGCCTCGGCTAAACTCTCCCGATTCCATGTATCCCTTCATGATGTTGACGCCATCCTTCTGGTCAAAGGAGATGCCCGAAATTTCGTCAAAGCAGACGACGTCGTATTGGCACACAAGACCGCGTTGGCCGGTGGCGTTGTTCACGAACATGCGGGCGACCGTGGCTTTCCCGCCGGAGATGAGGTGGGCGTACGGCGAGACCTGCTGGAAAAGATGGCTCTTCCCCGTTCCGCGCGGACCAAGTTCGACAAGGTTGTAGTTACGTTCGACAAAGGGAATCATCCGAAGCATGAGGGCGTCGCGGGCTCGCTCGGAAAGGGCTTCCGATTCGATCCCGATGCTGCGCAGAAGGAATATTTTCCACTCTTCCGTCGTGAACTGGTTCCGAGCTTCAGCAAGGGTGTCCAGAACATCCCGCTTGGATAGTTGTATCTCGCGGAGCGAATCGACGCCGAACGGGCGTCCGTTCTTTTCCTGGGCAATGGCCGCATCATAGGAAAGTGTGATCTCTGCATAGAATCCGCCGGTCAGTATGCGTTCGTGCTCTCTTACCAGGTCCGGGCTGATGCGCGCGTCGTTCAATCGAAGGCTTGGAAGCCTTGCCAGGTACGAGTCCGTCTTGGCGTCAAGGCGTGCGCTGATCAGATCAATGATCTTGACCTCGCCCTTCTCGCGGGCGTGGGACTTGAACAACTCTTCGTCCCCGGCCTTGACCGTCCGCTCCGCGAGTTGGCGCTGAGCGATCTTGACTCCCTCGTCGATCTCTTCGGGATCGGTGCTGGCGCAGTATCGACCGAGCAGGAACTCGACGACGTAGGTCGGTACGGGAAACTGACGACTGAAAGTTCGTACCAGATCCTTGCGTACCAGGTATCCGTCAAGGACGGAGGCGGCGATCTCGTCGATACGATCCATTTCCATCATCCGCCCTCCTTCCCTATTACAGTTGTGCATTGGGCCGCGAGACGTCCGTCATCATCGATTATCACTATGGTTACCTCCTGACCTTCGAGATCTTCGTCCTCCACCACGACCGAGCTTGTGCCGTCTTCCTTGAACGGTTTCACGCTCATGACGACACTAGACGATGGATTGCCCGGATGCGCCCGAAGATCAAGAGAAAGAGCGGTAATGTCGCCTTCCACAGCCACCTTGCATCGCAGGCCCTTCCAGGCCACGTCGGTAATCTGAACCGCTTGAGGCAAACCCGACTTCTTGCCCGCCGAGACAGAGAGTTGAAGCGTAAGGCATTCCTGAAGGCTGACGCCACCGTGAGCGTATTCCATCCCGGCCCGGTAACAGCTGATGCCGTCGGCCAGTGCGAATTCCTGATGAGCGTTCCAGAACCACGGGAACAGGCGTTCCTCTGTGGACGCCCCCGCTTTGAGTGCCGCGCAACGCCCCCACTGGTTTTCTGTCAAGGAGGACGGGAGTTCCGTCTTCGGCAGACCGCCGGGTAGGAGCAACCACCCGTGGTCAGTGACCACCCGGATTGACTGGAACCCCTTTGCCAGCCATTGCTCGATCCGATCCGCGATCTCGTTCAGCATCGTTTCCAAATACCTGGCGAGCTTCCATCCGCGTTCGTGTCCTTCATGGTCGATGTTCCCGACCTCGCACCATGCAGGGCCTTCGGGAAATAGCTCTTCCGAGCGATCCGGCAGGTGCCATCCAGCTTCGCCCAGAAGTTTCTGCAGGTAGTAGCCGCCCTTGAGCGACTGGCCCGTGGCCGCAACGCACGGCTCAAAGTCCGCATTTGCCTCTTTGCCATCTATGAGATGGGCAACCGGAGCGACCGCTGGTTTACCCGTGGCCGTGACGCTGGGAATGGCGGCCCAGATTGGCGTTTCCTCAACGTCTAGGTTTCTGGAGGCGAGCTTCTCGGAGAGCCGCCGCGCCACGTCGAAGCGGAGGCCATCAACAAAGAGCACGCACTCTCCAGCTTTCCCGGGGCCGGGCAAGGCCAAACCTTCTCGTTTAAGAGGGTAGCCGTCACGGTTCACCACCTCTTGCAGATATCGCGCCGCGTCCTCAGCCCATGGCAGGTAGACGGCGCGTATCGCAGTGGTAACGGCATCGAGGTCTTCCTGCTTTACCACACACGCCAGCGACTTTATGACCGCATCGTCGGTTCGCCATCCGCAGGAGAGGTATGCCCCGGCGAGGTCCTTGGTGGTTCCCGCAGTCAGCGCGTTCGCTGTCAGATCAGCCAGTCTTGCCAGGTGCTCCATGGCGCAGGCAAGAGCCGCCTCGCCCAGCTCCGCCCAGACAAGATTCCCTCTTTCCCTGTGGTTCGATTCCAAGTCCTTGAGGCGTTTCCTGGCCTCGTGAGCTGGCAGGTTTTGTATCTTGAGCAGTTCTTCTCGAAGCGACTGCTCCTGCCTCTCGTTCCATTGCGGCCAACCGCCGTGAGTCTCGGTGTTAGAGAACAAGCCGGTCTGGGGCACGGAACACTGCCGAATGAGCGCCGGAATGTGTGGATACCGCTTTGGGGCCTCACAGAACCGCTCCCAAACAGGAAGCCAAGGACCCTTGCGCCCGGCCAGGAGTTCAGCGCCCTTGAGATTGCCGTCGTTCACAGGGTCAAACGCGAGTTGCGACTTGCAGACCTCCACGAAGCCAATCCACGCGTTTTCGTCGCGGCCGGTCTTGAACGCATCGCCCTGATCGAGCCACTGAAGCAGATCGCGCACCGGGTCTCCGCCGGTCAACAGGGTATTGAAATAGTCCTTGTCGAGGCGCTTGCCTCTCAGGAGTTCGATCTCTTCGTCCAGAAGGCGGTAGAGCGCAAGCTGCATGGCGCGCTTGGCGTCGTTGTCCTGGGCCACATCCAGCCCGAGGCCGCCCTGGTCGGACTTTAAGAACGCAAGGATGGTCCAGTCCTTGGCGTTGATCTGCGACCAGATCACGCCGCTGTACTGTAATTCAGCCAGGGGCTTCAGATGTTCCGGGCAACTTTCGACCGCGCGCAAGTCCTGGCGACTGACACCGGGCAGGTATAGGATGGGCGTCGAGCCGTTGGGCAGTTCGACGTTCGGGGCCTTGCCTGCAATCACGCATCGGAGCCAGATGGCGGGCCCGATCTTTTTCTCGATGTCGTATTCGCCCAGGATGAACATCTCCGGCAACTCGATCTGCAAACGCGCCGCGACCGGCTCCCACTGGCGATCACCGTCAGGCCAGAGAATGCATTGCGGAGCCACCTGGACATCAGGATTATGAACCGCCGCGTCACGAATGGCTTTGAGGAGGCGTTCGATGATCAACATGCCGCACCTCCGTCCATACGAAAGAGATCCATCGCGGCTTGGACGAGCTTTACGGTTCTATCGTCAATCTGTTCTATGCTCCACTTCTCGGCTTCTGCCAGGTCCTCATTGAGTTTCAAGCCGTTCTTGTAACCAACGGCACGCCCTTGCCGATCCTTTCGGTCGCGCTTCTCCTCGAAGCTCTTGTTGCCCAGGGCGCTGTTGAAACCGGAAATCGTCAGATTGCCCAACTTGTGGACATGGGTCTCCTGGTAATCCTTCGCCTTCTTCAAGTCGCCGCCCGCTATCATGGCGACCCATGACTGGGGAATGTTTTCGCCCTGCGGGAATATGTGTTCGATTGTCCACACAAACTGTTTGTTTTCGACACGCCAGAGGTCGACCCATGTTTCCCGCGTCATACCTTGTTCGGCCAGGGCGCACAGGATGAACCGGGTAACGCCCGAGTTCTCTTCGTAGATCGATCCTTCGAGATTGGCTTGGAACTCTTCATCGGTTGCCGACACGGAGACGAGCTTCTCGCGGATGATGTCAACGACGGCCTCTCCCGTCAGATTGGAGAGATCGTCGATCACGGTCATGAAAAGGCGGGTCAGGTCGCGCGTCGGAGGTGTGTCAGTCAGGTTGCGGCGAACGAAGAACCGCACCAGCAAGGTCACGATCTTATTCAGGTGTTCGTTGCCGAGATTCAGTTCGTCCTTCCGGATGAGAAGGTACAGCAACAACAGGTAAGATGGTGCACCTTGAATCCGTTCGAGGTCCTTGAGCGGCTTCTCCAGGCCGTTCAAGGCATCATCCTGATTGCGGGAGAGGATCACCGAGTAGAGCTGACCGGCCTTCCCGATCAGTTCCAGGCAGCCTTTGGCATCGTGATTGATGAGCTTCTCATATATATGGATCAGATTCGAGCGCGTGGCCACGGGGCCCAGCGGGTCCTTCTTCTTTTCGTCTTCCTTGCGGAAGGGAGCGTTTAACTCGTCCTTGAAAGCGTTGTAGTACTGGCGGAAAAATCGTTCCTGGATCGCGTAGTCGTCGCCCAGGTAGCCCAACAGCTTGTTCCAGTGCCCGAAGTAGTAATCTACCTTGCCGGACTCTATGGTTTCCAAGCGGGCCAGCAGCTTGTTCTTGATCAGGTCGATGGCCGTGAGGGGCATGCCACGGTTGTTCAGGGACTCGAACAGCGTGTAGGCGTCTGCATGGCTCGCCACTTCGATCTTCACCAGACATGCTCGGCTCACCTTGTCAAGGAATTCCACGATGGTCGCAAGCCCGTTGTTCTGCCCGTCGGTCATCTCATCGATGCGGTTCTGGAAGTACCGGAATGCGCGGAATATCTTCCGGTTCCCCGCGTATGACGGCACATCGCAAGAGCTGAGCACCCCGATTTCAGCCAGCACCGCCCGGTAGTCATCATGATTGTGGTTCTGAATCTGCGGGATCACCCGAACCTGCTCATCGTCTTTCTTGAGCACCAGCTTTCGTTTCAGGTTGATGACCTCGACGCGTTGATCGTCGTCCAACTCGCCCTCGCAGCTCTTCATGGTTTGATAGATTGCCGAGAACAGTAGCGACAGTGTTGTAAGACGCTGCTGTCCATCCACCACCTCAAGTCTCTGAACTGATAAGGCGTCGGAGGACTGGTTGATGCAAATGATGGAACCGAGAAAATAGCCCGGGTTGTTCTCCAACAAGTCGTCAAACAGGTTTTCCCACTGGGTCTTGCGCCACGTGTACTCCCGTTGATACCGGGGCACGACATAAACCACTCCCGCATCGATGTCAAAGAGCTGGGAGACGGGATAATTGAAGACCGACTTGATCATTTCACTGCCCCCCGTGCCGCTCGTTTTTCGTCCAGGCTCAGGTGGTGATCGTTGATCCGGTCGCCCTTGAAGAGGTGATACCAGGGCGCGGACTTCACATCCTTGCCGCGATCTTTTTTCCAGTGAATCTTGGGCTTTTCGCGCAGGATGCCCGCACCCTTCTTTTTCACGTCAGGCACGGACATGAAGGGGCGGATGTTCAGACGTACGCCATCGTTGAGGTCCGGGTCCCAGCCGATGGGCTGCTTTTCAATAGGCTTCCAACGCACAAAGATGTCGTAGGGCGTTTCGCCTTCAAGGATGAGTTCGAGGCGTTTCTTGAGTGTTTCGGCTGCGGCCAGGCGTTCCTGCGCGCCGTCCACACCTGAGGAGATGTCATCCTTCTGGCGTTTAATCCAGTCGCCCAGGTAGGTGTAGATCAAGGTTTCGAGGTTCTTGCGGTCGAGCTTATGGTAGTTGACCAGGACAGAGAACCCGCCGCGCAGGCCGTCCCAAATGTGCCAGATGAACGGCCGCTGGTGAAACAACTGACAGTGCTGGGCGAAGAACTTATCGCGCAGCCAGGAATCGAGCGTCTTCCCCGTGTGGTCGGCCTGTTTAAGCAGTTCGGAGAGCTTATCCGTGCTCCAATCGTCGCCGTAGGCGGCGGCCAGGAGGTTGAGCAGCCGGTCCGTGGCCGACGCTTCCCCGCGCACCGGTGGTATACAGACAATGCCGTCCTTGTCAGCGAACTTGAGCAGGTCGTTGCATTTGCCGACGAACGCGCGGGCCTCATCGGAGAGTTCCATCTCGCTGTCCAGTTCGGCGGGCCAGCGGTAGCCCAGGAGTCGGGCGACGGCAGCCTGAAGGACGGTTGCATCAGTGCGCAGCGGGCCGTGGACAGTCCATTTTGTCTCTTCATCCCAGATCACCGAACCGCAAGGGTGGCCGTGGAAGATCCATTGGGTGGGGTCATCGGAATAGGGCATGGGCAGGCCGTTGGGGTATTTTTCTTGGGCTACTTTAGTCCAATGGTCGAGGTCGAAGGGAATTTCAACGAGGGTGGCGTTAGTGACATTCCTTTTCTTGTCAATTTTCCTAACTTCGGCGTTAAAGGATGAATCTTGAGTGAAACAAAATATTGGCAAATAGTCTATCTCATTTACTGGAAGAACAACTGCGGCACTTTGGTCAAGCAACCATCCCCTATATTGGCACGTTCTAAGTTCACCTAGTAGCGAAACTGTTATACCTTTCTTGCCCCAGGCCTTATTCCCCCTTTGGTCAGAGTCGTGTAGCTTAATTCTTCGAATCTTTCTTGATTCACGTAAATGTCCTTTCTCCATGTCATAGTCAATTATCAGATGTAATCCACCATAATGGCAGGTTGCCGGAAAAGTTGCCTGTTGACAATGCCATTTCTGACAAAAAACTGACACCTCCCAGAAACTTCTTTGGAACTTAGGGACATCGCCGTTTTGAATTCCAGCCAACCCTTCTGCGTGAGACTTAAGTAAACCAATGTTTGTACATCTTTTCTCAAGAACTATACGAGCATCACCATAGCCCAGTACTTTGCTAGTCTCGAGGCGAATAATATTGCCAGAGGAAAGTAATTTAGCCTTGGAAGGTGGATTAACCTCGAATGTGGCATCAATTCCAGAAACGGCTATACGATTGTTTGCGAGGATTAATAAGAGGACATCGGCTCCTATCGAACTTTCAAATGCGTTTGCACCAAGTTGAGATACAACAGCAATTCTTTCTTTTTCAACTAGTGCCACTCGAAGTTTATTATATGATTTTTGGTAAAGCCAATTCTGAGGAAGAACTAAGCATTGGCAACCATTTCTTACAAAGACCTCACCTCTACTAAGAAATGTAACAGCCAAATCTGCGCGGCTATCATAGTAATTCCGTTGACTAAATGAGCGCAATATTTGTGACTGCTTTCTCTCACCAAGATACGGTGGGTTTGTAAACAACAAATCGTACTCGTATTGTACTATTTCAGCAGTCTTAGCTAGTCCTTTAGCAACTATCCCCAGTTCACCTTTTTCATCATCTTTCTCGACTCCTAGTGCCTTCGACAACAACGGTCCAACCTCTTCCCAATTCAGTTCAAACAGCGACCCCTTACCGAGGCTAGCCTCCGGGTTAATGAGGCTGCCGAGTACCGGAGCATCCTTGAATAGCTTGTAGAGCTGTTCGAGATGAAACGAGAGTAAATTATCGCCATCAGCCAGCGCCAACCATTCCTCTTTCTTGGCGCTGATGGACAATCCCGAACACGCCACATTCAGCTCCGGCAATTGCCGGTATCCGCCCGCACCCAGATAGCGCCAAGCCGCAAGCGCCAAGGCAAAGGCCGCCAGCTCCACGCAGCGTTGATCGATTTCCAGGCCGTGGATGTTCTCGGCGAGCACCCGGTCTACTGCCTCGCGCGCAGTTAGCCCTTCTAATTCCATGCGCATGGGCACGAGCATGAGGAAAGCAGCGACCAGGAAATGCCCGGACCCGCAGCACGGATCAAGCGTCTTGAGTTCCGCGAGCTTCTCCGGCCACCCGTCAAAGGTTCCAGCCGCCGGAGTCCACTTGCCGTCCTCGCCCTTGACGAAGCGAAGGTATTCCAGCGGTACGCCGGGAAGTGACGCCTTTTGGCGCAATTCGTCTTCGGTCTTCGCGTTCTTCAGATCATCCTCAGTCAGCCGCCGCGCCGCCCACCAGGCTCCGAGTGAGTTGTCCAGAAGGAAAGCTACCATGTACGGCTCGGTGAAGAGCTGGGTGACGGCGGGCAACTCCCGCGCGCCTATTTTCACTTCGGACCTATTAACTTCGTCTTTTTTCTTAGCCTGCCAGAACTGGTAAACCCATCCCAGGGAATCCGAGGCATGGAACACCTCCACGGGCAGTTCCGCGAGAAGCCGCTCCAGCTTCTGCTGGTGCTCAGGCGGCAGTTCCAGTTGAAAAACCGGGGAATCCGGCCTGAATATCTGCGGCAGCATACGGGCGGCGAAACGTGAAGCCAGTTCCCAACCGTTCTTCGCGCCCTCCTCGGCGGCCAGGTCCTCGCACTCTTCCAGGCTTACGGCCACGGGCTCATCAGGGTCCGGGTACATGAGCAGGTTGTTTTCCGCCAGGAAGCGGGCGAAGAGCATCCGGTGCCAGTGCTCGTAGGCGATCTCCTCGACGAGACGGGCGATCTCCTGCGTCTCCTTCTTGGCGTGCCGGAAGTCGCCTAGCTGGCGGCCGTGGATGCGAAGTTTGCGGCGCAGTTCCTTCTCGTCGGCGCTCAAATGCGCGTAGGGTTTGGGCTCGCCCACCCCAAGCTGCTCAACGGCAGCGCGGGCAGCGGCCTCGGCCACGTCCCGCGCCTCCATAACGGTACGTTCCAGCTTGTTTCTGAGCGTCTTTTCGAGTGCCTGCATTCCTGTCTTCCTCGTTCGCATCAGCGGATCACCACCGGCCCTTTGGCCACGGCCTTTTTTAACTGGTCTTGGACATCCTTCACCCAGGCGTCAACGTCCTCGGGCGACTTGAGCGTGCGGCGCGGGATGTCAACGGTCTGCGTCTCCGGCTCCAGGGACTTGGCCGCCAACTCCCTGGCGCGGTCAAAGCGGCCGGAAAGTGCGTCGATCCGGTCGCGCCAGACCGCCAGGGGATGTTGCTCCAACGCAGAGATGAGCTCCTGGTGCGTCCCCATGGTCAGTTTGGGAGCATCGGTAATATCACACTGCCCGCGAATGGCATCGCGCTCGTCCTCTGCGAGTTGCTGCCAGGAGTCATCGACTTCCAGGTTCTTGGTCTTCTTTTTCAACTCATCCGCGTATCGTTTCTGCTGAGCGGTCAACTCTTTGCGCAACGCATCTTCCAGAGATTTCAGAAGTGGCAGGACCGGGTCGGGGTCAGCCAAAAGCAGACGCTGTTTCTCGATGGCTTCGGCCTGTTGCCGTGCTTCCTGGGCGGCCTTCAAATCGCCCGCATGCTTCAGGAGGTCGCGGAGCTTCTCCCAGGTTGGATAGCGTTTCTCGATACGCTTGGCCTGGTTCTCCCAGGCCTCGATGGACGATTTCAGATCGTCCCGCCGGTTGTAAATGGCCAGGAGTTGCTCATTGCCCGAGGAAAGGCGGATTTCCTCGAGCGATGCCACATCGGGTCGCTCGGGTTTGGGCGCTTCGCCACCGGCCTTCTCTGCCAATTGGCCCGCAAGCCGCAGAAATTCAGGGACGGCGGCCAACTCTTCGCCTTGCTTGGCCTGCACTCCAAGTCGCTGGAGGACTTTGCGAATCTGGATACGCTGGCTCGTCGAAACCGTGGCCGATTCGACCTTGAATGTGGCCTTGCCAATGGCCTTGCGTTCGAGGTCCTTGGGATCGACAGTGCGTCCACGGTCATCCTGCGCCCGGATCAGGCCCGCGATTAGAAGGACCTGCAATCCGCCGTCAACAGCGTCTCGAGACCAGCCATAGGACGATGCCTCGAAGTTCGTGCGGATGTCCGCGCCTTTCTTGCCGCCCGCGATGAACGCCAGGATCGCCTTGCAGACGGAGTTCTTGGCCGGTTCGCCGTCGTCCCCGACCGCCTTCAGAGCGTCCGGTGCCCCCTGCTTCGCCTTGGCATAGACCTTGTCCCATCCGGCATGATCGGCCAGGTGGAATTGGGGGTAGAGGCGTTGGAGCGCGTTTTCGGCCGCCTCCAGAATCATGTCCTGGAGGGAATTGCCAAGGATTTCGTTCCCACCTCCCTGGAACACACGTGCGCCGGAGAACGACTCGTCCAAAAGTTCTCTGATCTTACCTTCGGCGGTTTGTCTTATTGTTTCCATGGCCGCCCGGGCTTCCGTGCCTTCCGGACTGTTTGGAACGCCACGCTTGTCCAGCGTCGCAGTCGCGGCCTTGTAGTCGATCAGGTGATGCCGAAGGTCGTCGGCTGAACGCTTCGGGATGTAAACGAAGATGGTCGGCGACTGGTTCCCGGCCTGTCGCGCGTCCACGCGCACGGAGTTTTCGTCGATGGACCATCCGTCCCGCACCCACACGTAAACGCGCTTGGCACTGTCCTGGGGCAATTGGGCGTCGAACACGGGAGAGAGCTCACGGGTGACCTTGGCATTGCCTTGGGTTAGTGACAGTTTCTTGACCAGTTCGGCGAACGTTCTGCGGATTCGGTCGTCACGCTCCGCTTCCACCCGGTGCGCCTCGTTGGCCAGTTGACTGCGCTGACTCAGAAATTCGTCGTTCCAAGCCGCACTCTCTTCGGTTTGGATTCGATACTCGTCGCCGACCTTCATGAGGAGTTCGCATTTGTCCAACAGACCAGGGAGCTTGTTGCGAAGCGAACCGCTTCCTGCCGCGAGGTCGTCGACCATGAGGTCCGCTATGGTGTCGAGGGTCGCATGAATGCCGGCCTCGTCATTGCTGGCAGCGAGCTTATTGATGAGGAAGACCAGGCCACAGGCGCGCGCCACCAATTGCTGGTCTGGCGAACCCTTGATCCATTTCATGGTCTTCTCGTGGACCTTCCGGGGCAAAATACGCGCCTGGAGCAATTTGTCGGCCGAGTCGAAGTACAGCAGGTCCGCAGGGATGACGCATCCCAGCGAAGAATCCAGATTCGTCTGAATGACCTTGTGAACCATGCTGAGCTGGTTGCGCAGCTGGCTGTCGGTGCCCGTTTGGTCGAGGACGCGCAGGGTGTATTCCCAGAACCGCCGCCGAACCGGAAGGATAGGGTAGTCCTGGGCGAAATGAGGCACGTCGTCCTGACGATGCCCGATGCTGGTGTTCGCCAGGTGCCTGGACACCTCGCCAAGGTTGGTTTGCATGATTTTCTCGATCTCGCCGATAGCGTCCGGTTTCTTGGCGAGAATGACCTGCCGAATCACTGCATCCACATCGGCGTCGGAAAGCTCGACGCGAATCGTGAACCGGCCTTCCAGCTTTTTGAGATTGGCGGTGCCCGTGACTGCCGTCTGGCCCGTGCCGATGAAGAGCAATTTGCCGCCAATGTTCTTGCAGCAGGATTCAACGACCTCCTGGACCTCAATGGACCGCTGGCTGTCTTCCCCGATGTACTGCTGGACTTCGTCGAGTACGATCAGGGTCAACGGGAACTTACCGTCCTTGGTCAGTGCCTGGCGAATAGCCTTCAACATGTCGTCGCTGCTGATGTCTTGAACGAACGGGTAGAGGTTGTTGAGCGTTTCCACGCAAGTGGCCGGTGACGAGAACAGGTTCGGTTTTGCCTTGACGAGCGCCGCGTGCAGCCCCTCGGCCACGTAGAAGTTGTCCAGTTCCTCGCGCCAGTCGTAACCATTTTTTTCGACCTCTTTGCGGACCTTATCGTATATGTCCTCGTTCCGGAGCCACATGACGAAGCGGGCCACGGGGTATTGCTCGGGAAGTCCGACGGACTTGAAGATGATGCGCAGCAGGGCCAGGCGGACGCTTCCGCTCGCACTCGCCCCAAGGGTGCCGGACGCGGCATGCAGCCCTCCGTGGCGTTTGCCCGCGGTGTCGAGTTCCTTCAGCAGGTCCTGGATGCCCTGCGGCAGGTTGGCGATGCCGCGTGCGGTCGCGCCGTCGGGGAATTCCGTATCCGACCACAGAGCGCGCAGCATCTTGACCAAGTGGGACTTGCCAGACCCGTAGAAGCCACTCACCCAGACGGCTGGTTGCTGGGCCTGGTTAATGTTCTTGAGATAGGTCTCGAGGATGTGCGCCAGACCTTTTTCATACTGGCCGTCGCAGACGAAAGTCTCCAATTCGTAACGGAGCACGGCAAGGGCCTGTTCGGTCCGCTCGTCGTTGACATTGGCCACTCCCTCATTGACAAGCTTCCTGGTTGACGGGTCCTTGGCATAAACTTGTCTGTTGTTCATCGCACACTCCTGTATCAAGCTTCCATGTCCGCCGTGATCGGAACGGCCAGGTAATTCCACCCATCGTATCCATCGAGCAGCCGGTAGTTGTTGTTCTCGAATGTGCCCGGGAAAAAGACCACCAGCCGCCCCTTGACCATCGGCGCGAGCTTGTCCACGACGGCCTTAACCTTGAGCAAGCCGAAGAGAGAACCGACGCCTTTCAGGGCAACCACACTGCCCTCGTTCACACCTACTGTCTGTAGGAACTGGCGGAAACGGCCCTCAATATAATCCAGATACTGCGGCAACAGCGTGGCGAGGAGATCGGGCTTCCGGTAGTAGCTCTCCGCATAGCGTTGCCTGGACAACCATTCCGCAAAGGTGTCTGTCAGATCGAACACGGACCACTCGTGTCCCGATTCACGTGTGGCTATCTCGAACTCGTCTATCTTCGCGCGGAGCCGCAGTTCTTCGTTCTCGTTGTAGACGCAGAAAATCACCCGCTGTGCCGGTGCGGCGTCGTCACGCCAGGGCACGCTGATGAACTTCGCGTAGGATGCCAGCAATCGTCTAATTCTGTTCACGTATCCACTCCATTTCCTGCTGCGTCAGCAACGCCGGAAACAGGACCTCGATCACGTTGCTTACCCGCTTGAAGACGATCCATCCTTTGCGTGAAGCGGTCTCCGCAAGCTCTACGGCCCTCTCGAACGAGCAATCGAGCAGTCTGGCGTAATTGGTCTTGAAGAGCGATTCGCCGCGTTCGCCGGTCAGGAAACCGAGGAAGAGAGCATACGCAGTTGAACCTGCTGTCGATTTCGCCTTCGACCTGACCTTCTTCACGCGTCCGGAAAGGTGACCGATCTGCGTCCACGAGGAGGCGAGATTCTGGGCCGTGGAGATCAACGTGGCCTTACTGAACCGCCCCGGGTATTTCTTCTCCAGGTACTCCTCCAACGCCTCGCGCGAGAAGACTTGGCCCTCCGACAACTTCAAGACAAACGGGGCGGTGATTCTAAGAAGTGGGTCCCGTGCATAGGCACAGAGCGCGGCGATCAACGGACGCCCTTCAGAATCACGCTGCCAGAAGTATCGGAGGGTTCTAAACAGAGTGGTATCCGGGCTCAGCGCATAGAGATCCATAAGGTGTCGCCGGGTGAGAACCCTGGTTCGATGGGATCGCTTCCCGAGACAATTATCTTCTTCAATAGCCTGAACGTAGGCGGTACTCGTTGGCGAAGAGGCCGGAACCGAGTCCAAGAGATGACGCAGTTCAAGAAGCATCATAGTCCGAGCCATGTGAGCGCTGCCGCGCTTTTGGCTGAACCCGTACTTCTCCAGACTGCCGTTTGAGGACTCACTTTTCATCGTTTTTTGAATCTTCCTTAGCATCACTGGCTCCGCCCGATTTCACCCACTCGTCGATCTCATCCTTCCGAAACTTCCAGAGTCGGCCAATCTTGTGCCCAGGCATATCCCTTTCACTTGTCCACCTGTAAACGGTATCCCGCTTGATGCCGAGATAAGCCGCGATCTCATCTACGGAGAGCCATCGATCTTCCATCATTGTCTCCACTCACTCCGAGGGTTATTGGCAATCTTCAAAACGCCTGCCTGTGCGTTGCACGCAGACAGGGCCTCGCGTTTTCAGTTGGTGGATCGGTTTGCATGGTCCAGCATTCGACGCTTCATCCAGACAAACCGGCACAAACGAGGATAAAATATATCAGATGGAAGGCTATTGTCAAGCGGTATTTCCGTGTGTGGTCGGTATCTTTCCGACTTAGACCTACTGATTCGGGGATTACCAGCTGGAATCGCCTGTTGGGGTCATCCGCCCTTCAGACAGCTGGCCTCCAACATAGAGCCACGCTGGAATGAGTTCTTTCCCTGCGTATTCCGGAACAAGGACCCGTTTGTAGAGGCTCGAACCGCCCGGGTGGAAGCTCTCAAGGCGGTCGACCCGCCTGCTGCGTTGCTCGCAGCGCGGAGGATGTCGGCCTGTTAAATGACGGCGAATAAGAATCGGAGAATCGGAGAATCCGGAGGAGATTTGCGCGGGTTTTGGTCGCAAACGTGGAGGGTTCGGCGCGAGCCCCGAAGGGGTTGCCGTGGAACGGAGAATCGGCAAGGGCGTGTGGAGGCGCGTAACTGCTTGAGAAATGGGGAGAAACAACAAAACCCCGAGGGGTCAACCCATAAGCGCTCAAATAAGAGACCTATAGAATAGAGCAAATAACATCAGTTTGTAATTTTCGTTTCCTTGAATTTTCCATTAACCGCACTTTGATTTGATGCCAATGGTCTAAGGCTTCATTTATC
>JAGHCE010000049.1 GCA_021160625.1 Planctomycetota bacterium
AAGACTATACAAATCAATGGATGCATTTGGCACGACGCGGTTCACCCCCACGTGCGTGGGGAAGACATCAGACAGGCATCGTTTATCCGGCGCCTGGTCGGTTCACCCCCACGTGCGTGGGGAAGACGATGGCATTCCAATTGGCTGAACTCTATGTTACGGTTCACCCCCACGTGCGTGGGGAAGACGACGGGCCGGTGCGATTGCGGGTGCAAGCATTCGGTTCACCCCCACGTGCGTGGGGAAGACATACTCGGATTCTTTAAAGAGGCGTGTGGTGCCGGTTCACCCCCACGTGCGTGGGGAAGACTCTTGGCTATGTCCGCATAGCCGATAATCTTGCGGTTCACCCCCACGTGCGTGGGGAAGACGTTTCAGTCACCGATGTGCCGAACCGCAGAGGCGGTTCACCCCCACGTGCGTGGGGAAGACTTCTCAAGTGAACTACCTTGTCTATCGGCTTACGGTTCACCCCCACGTGCGTGGGGAAGACTGCGCCAGCGGCGTCATCTCCGCCTGCAGATCCGGTTCACCCCCACGTGCGTGGGGAAGACGGCCTCGATACAGGCAATCTTCTCCGCCGCCTCAGGTTCACCCCCACGTGCGTGGGGAAGACGGCCACAGTGCGAAGACGCGCAGGAGCATTGCCGGTTCACCCCCACGTGCGTGGGGAAGACGCGTCGCAAAACGACGCCGCGATCGATATTGCCGGTTCACCCCCACGTGCGTGGGGAAGACGGACTGCTATCGAGGCGTTGCCGGCCTTGTCATGGTTCACCCCCACGTGCGTGGGGAAGACAAAGCACTACACTTGACAATCCGGGCTTCTACCGGTTCACCCCCACGTGCGTGGGGAAGACTTTCACCGCCGCCGGCGTTTTGAGCCCTTGCGCGGTTCACCCCCACGTGCGTGGGGAAGACACCAAGATATGGTAGTTCGGGACCTCCGAAGGGCAAGAAAAACACAAGGGGCATATGCAAATTGTCAAAGAACGCACCCTCAAGGCTTCCTGGTCTGTGTTTTTGAAGGCTTTGGGGGTTTTGCGACGAGGTTGAGGCCTTCGAAGCCGACAAAGCGCCGTGACGGGTTGCCTACGCTGCGCACGGAGTAGCCTTGAGGGGTACGATTGCTCCAGACCTGCGTGACGGCACCGCCTTTTGCTTCACGGATCGCCATCCACCAGAGTTCGTCCCTGACCCTCGCCGAGGGGTTCCCAAGGAACACGCCCGACTTCGGCTCTATCAGCCAGCGTGATAATTTTCCCTTCAAGCTCACCGGGGCTTTCTCCAAGATCATCACGAGCATCGAGCACCTCCGCAATATCGGGCAGAATGCGTTTCATCAGCTTCGACTCGTGGAACAGGTCACGGCAGGCGATTCGCACGCGCCGCTCGACATCTTTCGGACTTTCGGCAACGGTGCGAAAAGTCAGCGGAATCGTCAGCTCGGTCTTATAGAGGTCGGCGATGTCGTACACGAAGGAAAGCAGCCTGCCTGTGTGGATGAAGCCGATGGCGGGCGAGTAGCCGGCCGAGAGTATCGCCGCGTGGCACAAGCCGTAAAGGCAGGAGTTCGCCGATGAGAGGGCGCGGTTAGCGGGATCGGCCGAGTGCCAATTTCCCTGGTCATAGGAACGGGCTTGCCAGGGGACCCCGGTCGCACGGGATGCTTCGGCATATGCCCGGCGCATACGAGCGCCCTCCATACCTCGGACCTGCTCTATGGTGGCGTTCTCTGGGAGGGGCTCCGGGAAGCGTTTCTGGTACATACGGCGGATCACCTGCAGGCGCTTTTTGTCGTCGCAGAAGAGCATTGCCTGCCGCAGGAGCCGCCTGGAGAAGTGCGTTCCTCCGGTGGAGTGGGCATAAAGCCTCACCCCCTGTTCGCCGCCCCAGCAAACGAGGCAATTGTTCTCGGCGAGCGCTTTCATTGCCGCGTGGGTGAGAGTAGTGCCGGGGCCCAGCATCACGAAGGCGAGCTGGTCGATAGGAAGGCTCACGATGCCGTCCTTTCGGTAGAAGGCGAGAGAGCGCTGTTCCTTCTCCAGGCGCCCGTGTTCGAGGTAGAGATAGCTCCAACGGTCATCGAACCGCGGCACGATTTTCAGGTCTTTCCCCATCACGCTCTCGCAACGGAAAGAAGGCCGAAGCCGAAGGCCTTGGCGGGCCCGATGCCCTTGGCCAGAGTCTCGCGGAAGGCGTTGGCGTTCGTGATTCGCAGGAGGCCGTCGAAACGAACAGCCAGGTGCGTCGTCGCATGCAAACGCCCATTTTCCTTCTTGCGCCCTCTTTGTTTCCCTTCGCGACGGACGTCGACACGCGGTACCTGGCGGAATTCGCCGCTCTGGTCGGCGACATCCTTCGCGAGAATCTCGAAGCCGCCGGACTTGCCGCTTTCCCGCTGCCGCCCTTTGCGAACCAGCCAGGCGATCTGTTCTTCCTCGCGCAGCAGTCCGACTCGTTTGCCCTTCAGTTCAGAATTAGCGGTAGTAACCTTCGAGATGCGCTTGGTCGGATTTGCGCGCAAGCGGAAGGAAAGGACCTGCCCGTTTTGAAGCTGCTGATAAGCCTTGGCTATGTCCTTTGGGGGAGCCACATTCGCGAGCAGGTAGTCGCGACGAGCATGTAGAAATGACCAGTCCGGCTTGACGGTGGATTGAACATATACAACCACGCTGTTGCAGCGACTGTCCAAATCGGCACGAAAAAGAACGTTATATTTCGCGCGCGCTTTATAAGCTTTGTCGCGGGGCCCTTCTGGAAAGGCGTGCATTAGTGTACGATGCATCTCGTACAATTGCGCGAGTTCGCTCCGGACCTGCCGCGAGCGCGGGTTGAGGGTCAGTTGGGAGAGGAACATGGCACATTCTCCTTTCGGATCGGGACCTCGCGCCCGAGATTCTTGAAGGTTGTCTCGACGGAGCGCGGAAGGAAACGGCGCGTGGCAAAGGCCGCACCTTCGGGCTGGTCGTATCGCGTTTCGGGACCGACGCCATAGTCGGTTTCGAGGACGAAACGGAGACGGTCGGGATGTTTGTCCGCTGGCCGAACAGGTGTGCCAATGCGGGGCCAGGGATAGGCGATAAGGGCATCCAGGAGCGCAGTGTCAGCGACAACGGCCTCGTCTCCGGGCAAGTGAACCGGCACGGAGGGTGGACAGGCCTTTCGGCCCAGGAAGAGCTGCCAGCGTGGGTTGCGCAGCTTGGCGTTAATCTTACCCAGGAGATCGGCGCCGGTGTCGTCGCGCGCCTCGAGGCCGACCAGGAAGTCGGCGTCGGCAAGGTAGTAGCGATTGGAAGTTACCGTGCCGCCTCTTTTGCCGTCGGCGGTGATGACGCCGTACGTTTCTCCCTTGCGGTGGGTGCCTCCGGCGGTTTGGTATTCGCGCTTCATAACGCCCTCGCGGTCCACTCGCACGCCCATGCGAAGCGCGGCGAGGTCGTCCACGGACTCTGAGCGAGGGCGACCCAGGGCGGCACAGATGAGACCGATGACGCCCGACTTGGAGGGTTCCAGGCCGGTGTCCCGCACTGTGAAGCGACTTTGCGTCCCCCAGGCCTGCATAGGCCCGCAGAGCCGTAGTAGCAGGACGGTCATGATTGCGCCTCCTTGCTGAATTCGATAGCGCTCATTATGGATTTGACCAGGTCGTCGAAGGCGACAACCTTGAAGCCGTCCACCGACCCAAGGCCCTTGAGTTCGGGCTTGTCGCCCATGCGCGAGGCGGCGATGGCCTTGATGCCGTTGTTGCCGTACATGGCCGTAAAGTCGGCCCAATACCTATCCAGCGCCTCGATGGAAGGCTCGACGAGGCCGGCGTTGCGTCCAGCGGGCACAGGCTTCTCGAAGGCGTTGGCGAGGCTCACCGGGACGCCGTTCTCGCGAACGACTGCGAGGATGAAGGCGGGGGGGTTCTGCGCGGCAAAGGAGTTTTGCTTTCCCGTCGGGATGGCGTCCTTGGACGCGCGCAGGAAGGCTTCAATTGTGCGAAGAGCAAGGTCGTCGTCACCACACAGGTTTGTCTTGAGTTGGTCCGCGTCCACGTTGGCGTAACGATAGAAACAGGCGGAGTTGAACTCGATTGTTCCCATCATACCAGCGCCGGTCTCCTCGCGCGACTGCAGGTCATCCACGGCGGTATAGAAATCAAACTCCATGGAAACCTTGTGCGTCGAGATGGCGTGAGCCACCTGTGAGGCGGCATCGATGTTTCTTCCCGGGGTTTCTGCCAGCATCCGCCCAAAAAGGCCCAAATCGCTGGCTTTAACATTGTCAAAAACGGCTTCAAGTTGCTGGACAACGCCACCTGAAATCTTTTCGGTAAGCAATTCGTCCAAGTTATCCCTAACGATGTTCTTGAACTGGACAAAACTCTCCGAAGGAATATTGATGATAACGGAGGACTTCCCCTCACTGTCTATTTTTACTTTCGACCCAGTCTTGATGGCCAATATGGCGCCTTTGGCGGCATCATCTCGCTCCACTCCGTTAGAAACCAACTCATCAATTGTGTCCTTCGCAATGATTTTACTTCTCAGGGCCAGTAGCTCCCCTGGCAGCAAGTCTTGCTCTTGGAATGCTTTCCTTATAGCGCGCTTGATGCACTGGCTGGAAATGCGCGCTCGTCGGACGCCACCGAAGTCGCAGTCTTTAGGTGCCCCCGTGTCATCGCGATTGAGGTTCGAGGGCGCGAAGTTCTGGATGATGTGCAGCTCGACTATCATTGTATCCATCCTTTCTGTAATAAAATGGCCTTGGTTGTTACGATTCCTATTCACTCGACGGTGCCATTTGCATTGCTTTGCCCGAGTGTTTCATCCGCAACGTCCTCTGGGGATGATTCGCCGCCTTCCGTCCTCGGTGCCCAGAATGAACTTGCCCACGTGCGTTGAACCCAGCGGTCTTCGTGGCCCCACTGCTGAACGTCGCGCAACAGCAACCGCCAGTCAATTGCAACGTCCTTGGCTTTGAGCTGCGACACCGCGTGGCGCAGATGCGGCTTCAGGTCGTCCGCATGGGAATTGAGCAGGGCGCTGAACCGCCGCTCGACACGCTTCATGGCGTCCTCGCGAGGCACTCCTTCCTTGCCCATCTTGTCGACAAGCGCCAGCATCGAAGCCCCCAGGTTCTTACCCTCTCTCGCGCTCTGCGGCTTGTCCTCGCCCTGGTGCCAAAGGGCGAAGAGCGGGCCGATTATAAGCGCCGCGTCCTCCTGCCATCGCTTGCGTTTGAATGGCATAAAGCGATACGACTCGAACGGGACTTTCTTTCCTAATCCCCGTCGCAGCATCGCGAGGGCGCCGCGGTCTTTCTGTTCGACGAGGTTCTCCAGGCGTGCAATAAAGCCCTCGCAGAACTCGTTCACCGTTGTCTTGTTTGCCGTTGTCATACGTCTTCACCTCCTTCCTCTTCTTGTCCGCTGTATGGTTTGAGAATAGTACTGAGGCGTCTGGCGAAAAAAGACTGCGCCCTGGCCCGCGCCTTGAGCGCTCGCGCCGACTCGCCAACGGCGGCACACGTAAGGTCAAAGGCCTCTTGCGCCGCGCGGCGGACGGTATCGGCCCATTTGGGCCGCCGCTTTGCACCATAGACGGTAGAACCGTACTGGTCGGTGGATTTGTCTTCCGGCAAGTCTTCGAGGAGTTGCTTGAAGGGCGTTTCAAGTTGAGACCAGAACGGCCGCGCAGGAGCCAGGTTGTCACACATGCGACTGATGTCCTTTTTTGTTTCCTTTCCCGGCTTTTTGCTTTCGTCCGGCAATATCAAAAGCCCAGCCAGCAACCAGACGGCCTTGCGCAATAGCCCTCCGGTTTCTTCGGCTACGGCTAAAGAGCCTTTCAGCACAGCAACGAGTTCATCGTCAGCCAGGTATGCCAAGGGAAGAGGAAGTTTTTCATGACGCCAGAAGATTACACTGGCAGCTTTTCCCGGGGCGGATGCAACTCCAATGGCCCTAAATTGGTACTGTCGGCGAAGCCCCCGTGGACGCAGGGAAGCAACTCGTGCAAGCCAGTTGAAGACTTCGGGACGCTTGAAGGAACGCTCAGTTGTCTGCAACAGAACATGACAGTCGCGCCAGAGTGCCCTATCTTCCCGCAATCTCGTGGGGACGAGACCCTTTTTCTCCACTTCAGAGTAGCACTTGAATGGGTCCAGCGGGACGGGGTCTTTAAGCTTCAGGTTTTGAAGAATTCTGCATCCAAGCGCACCCCCTGAAGCAGGGTCCTGAATCAGATTTATCCCGCGGCTCTGCCAAGTCAGGTAGTCGAGGTATCCGTAGGGAATGGTACCTTTCTTTTCCGGAGTGGGCCGCTCTTCCTGCTCCCAACATGGAACATCGGGTTTTCCCTTCTGACGGGGTATGGGGCGGTGCTCCGTGTACGCAATCAAGTTCAGCGCGAGGGACTCAAACAGATTGGTTCCGACCAGAAGCACACTCAGTCCCCGAATGAGCGATGAGTCGCTAAGATAAAACGGCTTGCTCTTCCCGAACCCTATTGAGAAGGCTTGCCGTGCTACAAGATATCTGGCCGCCTTTGCAGGCTCCATCTTTTCGCCCGATTCGTCCCAACTGTGATCAAAAAGCGTGGGATTGTTTCCTGCGGCTGACTCCAGGGACAGCAGTTGGGGTGGATGTTTCTTTTCTTTCGCAAGGATGGGAGTCTGAAAGAAGGGGCGCTTATCATCGAAGAGATCGAAATGGGAGCGGAACTTACCGAGGTACGCTTCGAGCATTTCCGCGTCCCATCGCCGCTTGTTCCACAGAGCAATCCATTCATTGGGATTGCCTGGACCGAAGTTCCTATGAAGAATCACGAGCAAGAGACGAAAGAGAGATACGGTCACAAGAGGCGAAGCATCCTGAATATCCTCGAACTCGTGAGCTCGACTCAGCGTTTCCAGCAGCCCGCATTCTGCGCGGTGACCGTTCATCTCAACACAAGGAATCCATTTCTCATCAATCAAGTTGAACGAAGCCATCAAACCGTCTCCTTTCTAGTCCGATCTATTCGAAGTCCTGTCTCGGGGTTTAAATACAGTTGATATTTCTCGAAGCGGCAAGTCCGAGATTCGTCAAAACAGAGCAAACGGTAGTGGCGCAAGAGAGAGCTCCTTCGCCAAGAGCAAGGTATCGCTCCTCGCTCAATTAGTAGCGGCGCCAACGCGCGATGCGAGATGCGGAGTGAATTTCGCAGCAGCGCGGCATCTGACTCTAAGGACTGCATCACGTTAACATCAACGGGAAAACAACCTGCCTGGTCAAGCGTTGTATTCTCGTCTTGCTGATAGAGGCAAACACAATTGACACTTGGGAGTTCGCTGGGGCGAGTTAGAGCTTGTCGCGTGCGATGGGCTTCAGGGTTGTCTTCCTCGAGATCACGATTGAAGTCCTCCAGTATGCCATCCTCGTAGAATGGCGGCAGAATGCTGTTATCGTTGGCCATTGAAATGTAGGAATCGAGTCTTGTCCTGAATCGCTCACGTGCCTCTTCGCACGATTTCCGAAGTCTAGGACTCATGCCTTTGGGCAGCAATACTGCTCCATAGACAGAGTTTACAAGCGTCTCAATATCTTGTGGAATTGTGACGTGGGAGCAATCCTTCAGGGATAGCCAGGAGCGGAGCAACACATGGCTCCAATCGCCACCGTAGACTGCCTCCGTACCACCGTCGAAGACCGGCACACCGTCTTCCTCTCGCTCGGGGGCGCAAATCCAGAGAGTCGGTTCACAGAGGGTCGCGGGCCGGTCGTCGCGAGAATGACGATGCAGGCGGCCGGCGCGCTGGAGAATAAGGTCCACGGGTGCCATGTCGGTAACCATGAGGTCGAAGTCGAGGTCGAGACTTTGCTCAATCACCTGTGTGGCGACGAGGACGGCGCGACGGGGGCGGTAGACCTCTTTGCCACTCTCTTCACCGCAATCAACAGTATCGTCCGGCTTGCCGAAGCGCAGGAGCGCGCGTTTCTCGCGCGCCTCACGATCTTTGAACAGGTAGCGAGCATGGAAAAGGTCGAGTTCGGGATGTCCGTCACCGGCATCGGCTTGCGGGAAGTAGGGTTTGAGCGCCTGGTAGACGCGCTGGGCGCGGTCGACCGTGCTGCAGATAACGGCTGCACATCCGCCCTCAGCGAGGGCGCCTTGCAGCTGCGCGCCCAGGTGGAATGGTTGGCCTTCCGATTCCGGCAAGCGTCCGTCCACCCACCTAACGCGAAGGTCTTTTGCAGAGCGCCGCGAAGTCTGCACGGTCCTTGCGCCATGCTGACTCCCGCACAGCCAGGTTACGCGCGGGTAGGGGTGCACCCTCAACAGGTTGTCCCAATCGGCTGACTCAAGTCCAGCTCCTCTGGCATAGGCTCTCATAAGCATCGCTGTCCTTTGTCTTGGGAGTGTCGCCGAGAGTAACACGACCGAACATCGCAGTGACCCCAGCCATTCGAGCAAGCGCTCCAACAGGGTGGCCATATAGGCGTCGTAGGCGTGGACTTCATCCACTATGACAGTCTTGTTTGCCAGGCCAAAAAGGCGAACAAAGACGTGCCGTGTCTGGAGCACTGCGAGAAGGATCTGATCCACCGTACCGACGCCAAAAGGCGCCAAAAGCCCGCGCTTGCGATGCGTGAACCATTCGGCTGCCATGACATTAAGGGGACCTGTGGCCTCACTGTCGCCTTCGTCCGAGCCGATGCTGCCGAACGCCTCGAAGCGGGATGCATTCTCCCTAAGCATTTCAAACTCCGCTGAAAGCGACGCGTGTCCATGCAAGAGCATCAGATTGACCGCTTCATTCTCGTATCGCGCAGCAAGAAAATCCCGCACGCGGGTAAACATCTGGTTGCTGGTCGCTTGCGTTGGCAGGGCGAAGTAGCACCCGCGCTGTCCCAGCTTCACCGCCCACGAGTCGGCCAGACACATAGCCGCCTCGGTCTTGCCCTCGCCCATAGGCGCCTCGACAATTACCAGACCGGGTGCCTGAAGCCCGGCAGCCAACTCGGCTACGGTTTGCTGCAGATGGTTGGCGCCGTGCTTCCGCACGACTGGGAACAGCGCTTTCATCTCCCGCAGGCTGTCGGGCGGCGTCCAGCCTGACCAATGCAACAGTTCGAGGGCTTCGGCCGCCTTTCCGCGCGACCATTTCGCATAATCCCCCGGCTTGAGACTATCATTCTGCGGTTTGAAGAAGTCCTCATTCGACGCAATCCAGTCCGCAACAGACACCAAGCCAGCCAACGCCGTTGCAACAGGTTGGGCAAGGCAGTTTATGGAAGGCACCGGCGGGCTGTCGAGTAACTCGTAAAGACGCTTCGCAAGTGCCAGACGCTTCATGGACCAGCAAGGGCCGCCCAGTGTGCTTGGTGCAATGTGTTGCAATTCGGCACTTCTTGGGAAAACACCATGATGCCCGCCGAGAACCGTCGCCAACTGACGAGCCAGTCCCTCTGTGTATCCGAATGCCTCCTGCAGAATGCAGGGAATAGTGGCAGCCGTGACCCAGCCATGCCTGATTGGAATGGCAACTTTATTCTGTTCCTGAAATTGAGGGAACGCCTTTCCTATGTCATGGAGTCCAGCCCAGAAAGCGAGAAGGCTTCCGGGCGTCACGGAGTCATCGGCAAGCCCAACGGCTTCTGCGTAATACCTGCGCCCGTCCCGCTGGAGTACGATGTCCCATATCGCACCAGCCACATTGGCCGTGTCGAGCATGTGAAACAACAGTGGTCTTCTCTTCCCTGTATCCCTGACAGTTTTCCCCCATACCTGAAGCAGTTCTTGTTCATTCATGATTCACCGCTCCCCGCGCGCAGAGGCCGGGGTGTCCACTGCTTAGTTTTTTCTGGAAAGACGGAGTCACCTTTCCAATATTGCTCAGGGATGCAAGAAAACTGACCCATCGCCGTGCATCACAGTCTGGCAAGCACAGCCCGTTGACAACATGTTGGCGGAAGCCCGTCCCCACACAGCCGCTCCAGAGGGCCTCTGCTACAGCGCCGGTATTAAGAAGGTGACAGATGAGAGGGCATGCTGACGGGGGCCCATTCCTGGGCTTGGCCCATATGAATGTGTTAGGCTGCTTCATGTCTTGTCACAGAGGCAAGAGTCAGTGTCCGTTGGTACGGCGTGGATGCAACCGGAAGCGAACCTGACCTTGCAGACACTCTGAAGTCCCCCAGACAGGGCGTCGGACGCGCTATCTAATAATCGCAGCAGGAAACGTCCATCAGCCAGTTTACAGACACGCGACCCGCATAGTCTTCCCGGGCATGCCCTGGCGAAATCCGAAAGCGAGGGGTATGATAACAGAAACGTGTGACAAATTTCAACCGGCAGGACGACAAAAACGACAGACGCCCGCGGTAAACACACGACGTACGCCTGCGACAAGAACGGCAACCAGACGCTTGTGACGGATCCACTCTCCAACTCCACGACCTCGTACTTCTCATACTGCGGAGGTGGCGGGGGGTGCAGCGGCCCCCCGGTGTTCAACTGCTCCCTTACGACGCGAACAGCACCCTTGCAGCAACATACATCACGCCTTCACTAGATCGGACCTTTCCCAGACAAGGTCCTGCAGCACGCACTACTACATGGCCGACGGCCTCGGCTCCGTAAGAAACCTCATCGACGCAAACGAAGTCACGCAAAACACATACGACTACTACGCCTTCGGCAAGGAACTGGGCTCCTGGACCGAAAACAACCGCCCGCGATACAGCTCTCATCAGCGCCTCGCACATGTGGCACCCCCAGACCTTTGCGAAAGTCTCTTCGTCAGTCAGGCTGGGTTCAGGGGACGCGCGTTCCTGCAGACCTTCCACGACTTGGCAGCGGCACTCATCTGCTTCAAGAAATGGAACGCTCGTGGCAATGCCGTGACCTTCAATGCCTGGCGGTACGGGAGGAACAACATAAAGAGGGACGTCTGAGTCTTGCCATAGTCCAAGAGAAGCGACGTCCTTTTATCACTTCGTGACAATGAGGAGTGGCGGTTTGACGGCTAATACCAAGGCGGAAACATTGTGGGGTGGTGAAGCGCCGGTCATTGAGGCCGACGGCCTTGGCAAAGTTTACAATGTTTCGCGTTTCAGCCGCTCTGAAGGTCTTTGGGCGCTCAGGAACGTTTCTTTCCAGATTGGTTCCGGCAGGATAGTAGGGCTTGTCGGACCCAACGGCGCAGGTAAGACCACGCTTATGACTTTGGCTGCCGGCATAGTTCGGCCAGCAGAGGGGCACATTTGCATCTGCGGCAATCCCTCACGGTCGATTGAGGCACAGCGTAGCCTTGGATACATGCCTGAGCAGCCGGCGTTTCTCGGATTGTACACACCAAAGGCCGTGCTGCGTTACCATGGAGCTCTGCTTGGTCTATCCAGAAACCGAATCCGCAGCGAGACAGACAAATTGCTCTGCCAGTTGGAATTAGAGCGGGCGGATAGGCCCACCTACGGATTCTCCCAGGGAATGAAACAACGGCTTTCCCTCGCTATGGCGCTGATGGGCGATCCTGAGATTCTCCTGCTTGACGAACCCAGTAACGGGTTAGACCCCATAGCCATCGTGAAACTGCGAGAGTTACTCATGGCTTTGTGCGCTGCGGGTAAGACCATACTCATAAGTTCGCATCGGCTGGGGGAACTCGATAGGCTCACTGAACATTTTATTTTTCTTAACCAGGGCAGGGTCGTCCGCATTGATGACACAACGGCCTCCAGTAACAAGAAGTTGCTTAGAATCGGCCTGCTTGCCGGAGGAAGGGAACTCGCCGACATGCTGGCCGCACGCTTTTCGGTACTCGACAGCTCTGACACGCTGGCGATTGTCGCGGTGGGAGACGTGCACGACATCCCAACCGTGGTCAGGAAAGCGGTCCAAGCCGGTTTCGCCATTACGGAAGTGACTCTTCAAAAAGAGGATATCGAAGATGTTTTCGTTCGCCTCTACAAGGATGGAGACGCTTCATGCGAGCACGCGAGTTAGTGAAGGAAACGTTTTTCAGGAAATCCTTCATCATTAGAGCACACGTGGTCTGGATGTCCGTTTACGTACTGTTTTTTCTGCTTCTTGTCTCTATAATACTCCCCGGAAACTGGGCCACCCCTTAAGGTGGAAGCGACCTCCTGGTAGACTAGGGCAAGCGAGGAGGTTGAGGCATGAGGCAACGGCGGCGATTCAGTGCAGCGTGGAAGAGCGCGGGTGGCTCGGGAGGCGCTCAAGGAGCGCAAGACCTTAGCCGAGTTGGCTGCGGAGTACGACGTGCATCCCAAGGAGATTTCGCAGTGGAAAAGGCAGCTTCTCGATGCGCTGCCGGAGGTTTTCTCCAAGCGGCGTGAGAGCGACCGGAAGGCCGAGGAGGCTCTCAAGGACCGGCTTTACCCATTGCAATCTCGCCTTGCGCTGTCCCTGGCATCAAGAAAGCCCTGTGTTCATGCGGTTAAACGATGCATCATTATTTACAGACTGTGGTTTTCCTCCGGGAAATCCGGGCTCAGCGGCAATGCCGGTGGCGTTGCCGCTTGACAATATCTCAAATGGCTGTAACGTGTGTTGCCGGGGATGCATCGCGGGCGCTTTTTCCGCAAACCGCCGGGTCTGTGACCAGCAGGGACGCTCCGGTATCGAAGGGACGGCCGATGGCAAATGTTACCTATGACGAAAAGGCTTTCCGCGTCGGCAATCGCAAGGTCTGGGTAGTCTCAGGTGCGGTTCACTATTTCCGCGTGCCGCGCAAACTCTGGCGCGACAGGCTCCTCAAGCTCAAACGCGCCGGCTGCAATACCGTTGAGACATACGTTGCCTGGAACGTCCACGAACCGCGCGAGGGGCACTTTGACTTTTCCGGTGATGCGGACCTCGACGCGTTTCTCTCCCTGGCCGAGGAGCTCGGGCTCTGGATTATCGTTCGTCCGGGGCCCTACATCTGCGCCGAATGGGACAACGGCGGCCTTCCCGCATGGCTAAACGCCAAGGAAGGCATCGAGCTGCGCGTGGCAAACGACGTCTACCACGCTTGCATCGCCCGCTGGTTCGACTGGCTCATCCCCATAATCGCCCAGCACCAGGTCCCGCACGGCGGGCGGGTGATACTCGTTCAGGATGAAAACGAATATTGCTTTCGCAACCGCCCGGGCGGCAGGGAGCACCTTGAGTTCCTGCGCGACCTTATGCGGGAGCTGGGCATCGAGGTGCCGATCGTCGTTTGCAACTTCTTTTACGAGCGGATTGCGGACACGATTGAGTGTTGGAACACCTGGGACGAGCCGGGAAAGGCCGTCAAGACCCTTCGCAACGCTCAGCCGGACGCGCCGAACCTCATCACGGAGTTCTGGTGCGGCTGGTTCGATGCCTGGGGGTACAAGGAGATGGCGCCGGCCAGGCGCGCACGCGACGTGCACTCCAGGAGCTTGGAGATACTCGCCAACGGGGGGATGTACTCGTACTATATGTTCCACGGCGGGACGAATTTCGCCAATTACCCCGGCCGCACGCAGGGTAGCGACCACGTCTTTATGACCACTTCCTACGACTACGGCGCGCCGCTGTCCCAGGCCGGCGCACTGACCGAAAAATACTACGCCGCCAAGCTCGCCAGCGTTCTCGCATCCAACCTGGAGGCGTTTTTCGCCGAGAGCGAGCCGGCGAAGCTGGCGGTTCGGTCGAGCAACGACGTCGAGATAGTGACGCGCAAGGGTCCCCGAGGGCACATCATCTTCGTCTTCAACCGGTCGAGAAAGAAGCGGGCGGTTCTGAATTTTCCCGGCGGCGTCTCGCTGGAGGTGTCCTTCAGGAACCTCGACGCGGTGGCGCTGCCGTACAGGTTTTCTCCGGTGGCCGGATTCACGATCGACTATTCGAATCTCTCAATTCTGGGGATGATGCCGCTGGGCGTTGGGAAGCTGGTTTTCCTGCACGCGCCGAGGGGGACGGCGGCGGTTCTCTCGGCCCAGGGGCGGCCCTTCCGGCGCAAGGTCACCGCCGACGCGCAGGTATGGTTCGGCAACTTTCCCAACCTCGTGGCCGTGCTTGACACCCACCGCGCCGGGCGCACCTGGTTTTTGCCCGACCGGACGGTCGTCGGCGGAGACTTCGTCGGCGCGGCCGAAAACGAAAACGTCGCCGCGCACTGTCAAAGTGAGGGCGAGAGCGTCGTAACGTATTTCCCCACCGGCAAGGTTGCCTATGCCGCCTGCCGGCGCCTGGAAGCCCCGGGGAAACTACCCAGGCTCGGCCGATGGAAAAAGACGCCGCTTCTGCCCGACGGCAAGCCTCGCGCGGCGCGCCGTGTCGACGCCGGAGGCGGCGCCTTCAAGCCGCTTGAATCGATCGGCTACATCGGCGGTTACGGCTGGTACTACACGCGGATCGAGGCCGAGGCCGCCGGGGTGGAGAATATCCTTTTCA
The DNA here is from genome assembly GCA_021160625.1 of Planctomycetota bacterium. Taxonomy (GTDB): domain Bacteria; phylum Planctomycetota; class DG-23; order SLPQ01; family SLPQ01; genus JAGHCE01. Next base: position 14,400 of record JAGHCE010000049.1, read on the forward strand.
CCGGCGCCGAGGACCGCCTGAGCGTCTTTGTCAACGGCCGCCGGGCGGGCACTTTCGGGCGCGGGAAGGGGGCCTCGATGGGGTTTGTCGAGTGCCCGCTCAGGAAAGGCGCCAACGACCTTCACATCCTTCTCGACAACCTCGGCCGGGCGAATTTCTCGCTGGCCCTCGGCGAGATGAAGGGCATCCGCCAGGGAGTATACCGCGCTGCGCGGCGGCTTGCCGGCAGGTTTGCCTGGCCCGCCGGGCGGTACGACGGAAGGCTTGCGGACGCGTGGCAGGTCGAGACGTTCTGGCCGAAGGCCAAGGGCGTTGCCGCGACGGCGGCGGTGGCTGTGGACCTTTGCGACGGTGAGGGGCTGCTGGTTCGCCTGCAGGGGATCGCCGAGCCTGCGGCCGTCTTCGTCAACGGGGAGTTCCACTCATATTACTGGGGCAAACAGGACCTCCACAAGCTGGACCTTGTGTTGCCCGCCGGCGACGTCGAGCCGGGCAAGAACCTCGTGGAGATTGCCTTCCTGGTTAACCCATCGCGCAGCGTGACGCGGGGCATCTCGCTCTACGCCGTAAACGAGGCCGACGCGCTCAAGGGGCCGTGGTATTTCGCGG
>JAGHCE010000133.1 GCA_021160625.1 Planctomycetota bacterium
CTGGCGCCGAAGGTTTCCTGCATTGTCCTGAGAAGTGCCTCGAAGATAACCGCGCCGGTCCTGGAGGCAGGCGCCAGGGGCAATCTGCGCCTTATCGTCCGGGTGGGCGCCGGTGTCAATAATATCGATCTTACCTCCGCCACCAAAAACGGCGTCGTCGTCTGCAACACGCCGGGAACAAACTCCCGCGGCGTGGTCGAGCTTACCGTGGCGGCCCTCCTGGCAATGGCCAGGAACTTCGTCGAAGGCAACGACTCGCTCAAAGCCGGCCGATGGGACAAGAGCAAGCTGAAGGGCAGCGAGCTTCGCGGCAAGACTCTCGGCGTCATCGGTCTGGGCAATATAGGCAGGGGCGTGGCGGCCATAGCGCGCGCGATGGAGATGCGCGTGCTGGGATTCGATCCGATCATCACCGATGAGATGGCGCGGGAACTGGGCATAGAGCTCGTCGAGATCGAAAAGCTCTATGCCGAGAGCGATTACATCAGCCTTCATGCGTCGCTTACCGATAAGTCCAGGAATATGATCGACGCCGAGGCCATCGCCGCGATGAAAGAGGGCGTGGCGATTGCCAACTGCGCCCGGGCGCAGCTGGTGGACGAGGCGGCTATGCTTGAAGCGCTCGACACGGGCAAGGTGAAGTTCTACTACACCGACGTTTTCGCCAAGGAGCCCCCCGATGCGGACAACGCACTTGTGGCCCATCCCAGGGTGCTGGTGACGCCGCACCTGGGCGGGTCGACCGAAGAGGCCGGCGTCCTCGGCGCAAAGCAAGCCGCCGCCGAAATATCGGCCTTCTTCAAGGAAGACAAGGTGATCAACTCGGTGAACTTCTTCCCCGGAGACCCGGCCCTGGCGCCGTGGGAAGGTGTGGCCGAGAAGATGGGCGACTTCGCCTATCAGTACCTCTCGGGCACGCACAAGATCTCGCAAATAGCGCTTAGATTCAACGGGGCCTTGAGCGAGCGTTCGCCCGACAGTCTGACCAGCGCATTTCTGAAAGGCTTTATGCAGAACGCCTTTGAGAACGTCAATATGATCAACGCCAAGCATATTGCCCGCGAGCAGGGGCTAAAAGTCGTCGAATCGAAGATGGAAAACATCAGGGACTACGTCAGGGCCGCCTTCACCACCGACCGCGGCGAGGTGATTTTCAGGGGTTCGCAGCTCAACCTCAAGGAAGTACTGCACTCCATCGACGACTACTTCTTCGATATGGCCTTGAAAGACAAGCACTACCTGGTTTCCAGGCACAGCGACGTGCCGGGGATAGTCGGCATTATTGGGACCAACCTGGGCGATGCAGCGGTCAACATCGAGAAATTCAGCCTCGAGGACAAGACCGACCGGCCCAGTATGGCCATTATCAGTACGAGTGAAGAGGTCCCCGACGACGTCGTCGACTCCATCAAAGCGGCGGTGAAGGGAAAAGGCGGCAGTATCACTATTAAGCGGATAGTATTACACGCCGAACCCACGGTGGACTAAGCTCGGCCCATGCAGGTAATTCTGGCCCCGCTTTTCGAAGCGGGGCTTTTTTTTCAGATTTTTTCGACAAACGGGCGAATTTGTCGTACCCCCCCCTTAGTATATCTTTTCAGTAACTTCTTGGGGGGGAAAATGGAGAAAAATCGCATGGCGTTTGTTTTTTGTGAACAAATATGTCGTTCGCGAGTCCTAACTGGCAATGGGGGTATGCAACGGTACTGTAAAGGAGGAAAAGTGTTTGTTCGTGTGTGACGAGGCGGCGATCCGGGTCGCCAACGTCTGCAGGGAACTACAGGGAAAACCAAGGACTGGGGGGTAAGTGTATGGATTTCCGGGACAGGATGCTCACGTGCGTTAACTGCGGAAAGGAGTTCGTCTTTTCCGCACGTGATCAAAGATACTACAAGGAAATGGGCTTTGAAAACGAGCCCAAGAGGTGCCGGGAGTGCCGCGCGCTCTTCAAGCGCGAGAGGCAGATCGTGAAGGACTGCAACGGAAATACCAAGGAGTTCTTCAAGACCGTCTGCGCGGCTTGTGGCAGGCCCGCATATGTTTCGTTCAAGCCTACCGGGTCAAAGCCTGTCTACTGTCGTGACTGCCTTGTGGCTGAAAAGATCAAGCAGGAACAAGGTGGAGAGATGCCGGACGTAACCCCGGACGCCCCGTCCGCGCCTTCCACCGAGGCGGCCGGGTAAAGCCGGGCTGTTTGTGCGTCGGTTCGCTCGCTTTCTCATGCTCGACGGCCCTGAACGCACCGCCTCACGCATCGTTGCCTGCGACGCGGGCAGTCCTCATCCTGTGCCGAGTCACCCGACGCGGTGCTTTAGTTTCACGCCAAAATGACCATCCGCAGAATTTCCAGGTGAAAGGCGCGGCGAATCTGGTAATATATCAGGCCGACAGTAATCGTGCCTCAGACGCAAACGCTAAGGAGTGGCCGATGAAGCTGCTGGTGCTTGTTCTCAACAAGGAGGAGTTTACCGAGCAGGTCCTGGAGCGTCTTGTAGAACTGGGAGTGGCAGGGGCCACGATCATCGACACCATCGGTATGGGCCGCGTCCTCTCCCAGGAAATCCCGATATTCGCGGGTTTCGTGGATATGATGGCAGGCGCCAGGCCCTCGAACAAGACCATCTTCACGCTCGTTCCGGATGATTCGGCCGACGATATCCGGGAAGGGGTCGAGGACGTTATCGGCAGTCTCGACAAGCCGGGCACGGGAATCCTCTTTACCGTGCCGGTTGACTATTGCAGAGGTATGGCGAGGGACCTGCGCGAGACACCGCAGGAAGAGTAGCGAAGGCCGGCGGACCTCGGTCCCGGAAAGAAACCCCAATGAAACTGAGATGGAAGATAGCGATTGCCGCGGCGGTGCTGGTGGCCGCCGGGGTCGTTATAGCGGCGCTGTCACTTGACCGACTTGCGAAGGCGGCGCTTGAAAAGGGGGCCACGTCGGCGCTGGGAACCGAAACCACCGTAGAGAGCCTCGACCTGTCGGTCTCGGGCGGTTCGCTTCAACTGGCCGGCCTTGACGTTTCGAACCCCGATGGTTTTCCGCAGGGAAATCTCCTGCAGCTTGCGAGCGCGGCGATTGCTTTCGATATCGCAAGTCTCCTGTCCGACACGGTGGAAATCCGCGAAATAGTGCTCGACGCCCCGGTGCTGGGCCTCCACCAGAAGGGCCTTGATACGAACCTCGCGGTGGTTCTCAAAAATGCCGGCGCAAAGGAACCCGCCAACGCCCGGAAGGCCGGGCAGCCCGCCGGCGGCGAGCGTTCCTCGAAGCCCGGTAAGGGTTTCAAGATAGACCTCATAAAAATTACCAACGCGCGCCTGGAGTACCGCCTTTCCGGGGCGGCCCCCGTGAAACTGGATCTGCCCGACATAGAACTAAAAGACCTTTCAGACAAAGACGGCGGACCACTGCTCCTGGCGGACGTCTTCTCGCAGGTCCTGACATCGATGGCGGCCTCCGCAGGGCGCCTGCCCGGCAATCTCGTACCGTCTGAAATCAAGGGCGCGCTCGACTCGGTTGTTTCCGGCACCGGGAAGGGCGTGGAGGAAACCTTGACAACCGCCGGCGAGGCCCTCAAGGCGACCGGCAAATCGATCAAGGACGTCGGAGACCTGTTCAAGGGCCTCGGGAAAAAGGACAAGAAAGAGGACGAGTAGAGACTCGAAGGGTCTTTCGCCTCACGAGTTGCGGGTCATTCCGCAAGGAGGGTTGAAGTGTCGTCATCCAGTATCTGGGTTCCCATAGCAGCCGCACTGGCAGTCGTGTGCGCCGCGGTTCTTGCTGTTATTGCCAGGTCTTCCACCTTTGGAATTGCTGTCGGCGTGGTCTCCATAGCCTGCATTTCCATTGTGTACAGCGCCGTGTTGTCCGCCGAGCGCGCCAGGCGCGCCGGGGGCGGCACCGGCACCGGCACCACAGATGCGGGGAGCCTTGTGGAGGCGATGGAGCAGCTGGCCAAAGGGGAAAAATCGGACATCTCCGCCGTTCCGGAGGACTTTGCGGGACCGCTTTCAAGGCTGGCCGACCGCATCGAAGAGCTCAAGCGGGAAACCCAGGAACTCCGGGCACGCGACGAGGTGACGTCTCTTGGAAACGAGTGGGTCTTTGACAATGTCCTCTGGCGGGAGTTTAACAGGGCCGAGCGCTACGACGCTGCGATGTCGGTGGTGCTTCTGGAAATCGTGGGACTCTCGGACCTGAAAGCCGCAAAAGGCGAGGAACAGGCCAACAGCGTCTTGAAAAACGTGGCCAGCCTGGTCCTGCAGATGATCCGTGAAACGGACTTCGCCGCACGCTATGACTACGACCGTATTATCGTCATAATGCCGGCCACAGACAAACAGGGCGCCGACGAGTTCACCGAGCGCTTCCGCAGGGCCCTCCAGGAGGATACAGCCAACCTCCAGGAAGCCCTGGAGGAGGTTTCCATCTTGATAGGGGCCGCCTGTGTGCCTGAAGAAGGGACCAAAACCGCCCCTCAACTCGTCCAAAAGGCGGCCGAGGCCCTTGATCAGGCCAAAGGGGCTGCTGGTTCCGGCTCCCAGGACTGATTCGGGAGGTGTTCCAGGCCGGCCGTGTTTCATAATGAAAAGGTTCTGCCGTCCGGCCGCGGCGCGCGGTATAACTCGTTGGCTGCAGGCCGGTAGTGATTCTGAGGTTGTCGAGGTATTGGAAAATGCGCACTTTCTTGAACACTCTGGCGGGTTGTTCGGCTGTTCTGCTTTGCCTCTTCTTTACGCCGGACTGCCCGGCTGCCGAGGAGGCCGCCGACGCAGCCGCCGGACCGGCAGCGGCGCAGAAGATGATATCGCTCAATCTGAGCGGGCCGGTTGACCTTCCTGTTTTCCTCGACTACGTTTCAAAGCGTACGGGAAAGCACTTCCTCTACGACGAGAGCTTCAGCGGCAGGGTCACGCTTCTTGCGCCCACGAAGGTCCCGGAAACCACCATTTTTTCGCTCCTGGAGGCGATGCTCGAAGTAAAAGGGTATGCGCTTGTGCCGGCGGGGGGAAACCTGATAAAGGTGGTCAAGACGGCCGTTGCGACAAAAAAGCCCACGCCGCTCTACCTGCCTGAGGACATCCCCAACCTGCCGGACACGGACACCCTCGTGTCCTTAGCGTACCATCTGCGCTATGTGGGCACGAAGGAGGTGACGAAGATCCTCGAGCCTCTTGGGGGAACGGGGAAGGGTGCCGTGGTGGCGCTGGAGCGTTCGAGCATTATCATCATCACCGATTACGCGCGAAACATAAAGCGCTTGGTCACCTTCATCCGGATGATGGACAACGAGGACACCATCCCGCAGGTGAAGATTTTCACGCTCGAGTTTGCAAGTGCGGAAAGTCTGGCCCAGCAGATAACGCGGGCCATAAAGGCCGAGAGTGCCAACCTCGGCACCGACGCAAAGCGCGTGCCGGCCGTGGATTTCGATATGAGCACCAATTCGCTCATCCTGGTTGCCACATCTCCCGAGATGGCCAGGATCGAAAAACTCATAGAGATGCTCGACGTGGAGCCCGAGGCCGGCTCCCGCAATATCTGGATCTATCGCCTCAAGAACGCCACGGCCGAGAAGGTTGCAGGCACGTTGCAGCAGCTCATCCAGGGCCGCCCGTCGGGGGTCAGGGTCGTTCCCGGCGCCCGACGCCCCGGGCAAGCGCGGTCTCGCACGCCCGTTTCCGGGACTCTCGGCAGCGCCGACGTCAGAGTAATAGGCGACGAGGGCCAGAACGCCGTCATCGTCATGGCGCCTCCCGAGGTTCAGGTCGAGATAGCCGCCCTGCTGGAGGAGCTCGACCGCCGCAAGCCTCAGGTCCTCATCGAGGCGCTTGTAATCGTCGTTTCCAGCGGCAGCGACAAGGACGTCGGCGTCGAACTGGCAAGCTGGGGGGGCGAGTCGGAGCACGGCGGCATCGGCGCGACGAACTTCGATTTTTCCACGTACGACTACGCCACCGGCGTGCGCACCATCACCGAGGGGCTCGGCCTTACCGGAGCCGTCATTAACAACGCCGAGATACCGATATTGTTGAGGTCCCTCCTGGTGGAAAACGACGGCAGGGTGATATCACGGCCGAGGATACTTGCCAATGACAACAGCGAGGCCAACTTCACGAGCGTGGACGAGGAACCCTACACTTCGATAAACACCATTACGAGCACCACGGCGACGACCTCCTACGGCGGCTCCGAAGAGGCCGGCACCAAGCTCACGATCACCCCTCACATAAGCGAGGGGGATTACCTGAGCCTCGACATTGCGCTTGAGATATCGCAGTTTACCGGGAAGGCCACCTCGTCCGAGGTGCCGCCCGCCAAGAGGAGCGATACCGTGACGACGGCCGTCACGGTGCCGGACAAGTCCACGATAGTCATCGGGGGCCTGAGCGGCTTTCACTCCAGCGAAACGGTAAGCAAGGTCCCCATTCTCGGGGATATCCCGCTCCTTGGGCTGCTCTTTCGGCGGACACAAACCACCCGCGACGACACCACCGAGTATATCTTCATAAAGGCGCAGATAATCAGGGATGAGGATTTCGGGGACCTGAAGGATCTCTCCCAGGAGTCGCACGAGAAAGCACGTAAGCTGGAGGCGGCCATCACGGGCGCACAGGAGAACGCCGACAAGGCAAAGGAATAGGTGCGTCAATGGCTGCCGCAACCGGTGTCGGAAGGCTCCTGGTCGACGGGGGGCTCCTGGACGACAAGCGCTTCGAGGACCTCTCACGCTTCGCCGTGGACACGTCGATGACGCTCAAGGACGCCCTTGTCCAGCAGGGCGGCCTTGAGGAGCAGGCGGTCCTGGAGGCCTTCGCGGGGGCTCTGGGCGTCGAATTTCAGGGCGACCTTTCCAAGACGCCGGTCCCGCACGAGTTCATCGAAGAGATTCCCGTGGCCTTTGCCAGGGAGCATAACTGCGTCGCCGTCGGCCGGCACGGGGCGGCCTTCGTCATCGCCGCCAGCGACCCTGCCGATATTTTCGCCCTCGACAACGTCGCCCTGGCGCTGGGTGCACCGACGCTGGCGCTGTTGGCGCCGCGCGGCGAGGTGGCCGCGCTCATCGACCGGGCCTACCACGAAAAGAGAGGCATCGTCGAGGAGGCAATGGATGATCTTGGCGAAGAGGGGCTCATAGACTCGGCCGCCCGCGTCTCCCGCAGCGAGGACGTTCTCGACGTCGCGCGCAAGCCGCCCATCATTCGCTTGGTCAATCTCATCCTTTCCCGTGCGCTTCGCCAGCGTGCCAGCGACGTCCACCTCCAGCCCTACGAGGACCGCCTCCAGGTGCGCTACCGCATCGACGGCATCCTCTACGACCGTATAGTCATCCCGAAATCGGTGCAGGAAGCGGTCATCTCGCGGGTGAAGGTAATGGGCCGGATGGACATTGCCGAGAAGCGCCTTCCCCAGGACGGCCGTGCGTCGATAAAGGTAGCCGACAGGGAGGTGGATCTCAGGATTTCCTCCGTCCCGATAGCCGACGGCGAGCGGATCGTCCTTCGCCTGCTGGACAAGGGAGCGCACCTGTACACGCTTGAGGAGCTGGGCCTTTCGAAGAAAGACCACAAGCGGTTTGACAAGTTCGTCGAATTTTCTCACGGCATTATTCTCGTAGTCGGCCCCACCGGCAGCGGCAAAACCACCACCCTTTACGCCGCCCTTCAAAAGCTAAACTCCGCCGAGAGAAATATAATCACCATCGAGGATCCCATAGAGTACCAGCTGCGCGGCGTCTCGCAAATCCAGACAGGCGGCAAGGGCCTCACCTTCGCGATGGGTCTTAGGCACGTTTTGCGGCAGGACCCGGACGTCATAATGGTCGGCGAGATCCGCGACAGTGAAACCGCCTCCATCGCCGTACAGGCGGCGCTGACCGGGCACCTTGTCTTTTCAACGCTCCACACCAACGACGCTCCGGGCGCCATTACGCGACTTCTCGATATCGGCGTAGAGCCATACCTCGTCACGAGTTCCGTCATCGCGGTGATGGCTCAACGGCTGGTGAGGGTAATCTGCCCTCACTGCAGGGAAAGCTACAGGCCCGATCCCCAGGTTCTCGCTGAGATAGGCC
>JAGHCE010000134.1 GCA_021160625.1 Planctomycetota bacterium
ATGTGGCTGACCGGCACCAGAAGCCTCGTCCCGCCGCCGAATTCGAGAACGAGATATTCGCGCCTTACGGAGTCCTTTTCGATCACCTTCGTGCCTGCGTAGCGGGCGATGCCGTGGTCGATATGGACGAGGTAGTCGCCTGGGACGAGCTCGGCGATGGCCAAGATGGGCCGGGAAGGTGCGGACACGCGGACGTCGCGGCGCGTGCGGTAGCGGTGGAAAATGTCCTGGTGGGCGATGAAGGCAAGGCCCGATTCGGCGAAGTAAAAACTGTGGTTGAACCGGCCCACGACGGCCGAGAACAGCCGCTTCCGCCCCTTCCCCCCGCCGGCGCCGGCCTCCCGGAAGAGGTCCCCCAGGCGTGACTTCTCTGCGTCGTTCAGGGCGAAGACCAACGTCCGGCGCATACGGCGCGCGAAGTCGGCGAACTCCTCCAAGATGCCTTCCACTTCGCCGGCCGCAATGGAGAATGTGCGGCTCTCGAACGAGATGCTGTCCTCGTCGGCGAACTCAAACTCCGTCGACTCGACCAGTGTGAACTCCTCGAAGCTCTTCCAGATATCCTTCCAGGCAACCGTGTCCGCCGAGGAAAACCGCGCGGCGTGGCTTTCGGCGGCCTGCTGGATGTCAGAGGGCTCCTGGAGCAGCACGATTGCATCGGGCAAGAGAAGCCGTGTGAAGGGTGAAGGAATCCTTCGGGACGAAGGTGATGCCGGGGCGACAAGTCGCACCGAGTCGAGTTTCCCCGCACCAAGCAAGGTGGCCGGGTCTACCGAGCGAATCGAGGCCACCTCGTCGCCGAAAAACTCGATCCTGACCGGTGCGTCTTCTCCGGGGCAGAAAACGTCCGCTATGCCCCCGCGCAGGGCGAACTTCCAGGGCCTGTCGGCCTCGTACTCGCGGGTGAAGTCGTGCTCGACGAGCCACCGGGCCAGGCTCGTCATCTCCAGCTTGGTGCCCCTCTCAACCTGCAGCGTACCCGCAGCCAGGTCACGGGCGGACGGCACGCTCTCGACCAATGCCGGTGCGCAGGTCACCACGACGCGCGGACGGTCGCCGCCGGGAAGGTACCGCTTGAGAAGTCTGACACGCGCCGAAGCGGCATCGAGCGCCGGGATCGCCTCGAACGAAGTGGCCCGGTCGCGCGGTTCCAAGAGCGCCGCCCCCGGCACGAAAAGACGAACGTTTTCGTAAAGGTCCTCGGCGAGGTCTATGTGCGCCGCGACAAGCAACACTTCACGCCGGGTGCCCAGCGCCAGTGCGGCGGCGGCCAGAGACGCCGCGCCGTGGGTGAGCCCCCCTGCCCTTACCCTCCCGCCGGGCAGCGCTTGCAGGAGAGCCTTGAAGGCCCGGGTCTGCAGGACAAGGCGGATTGCCTGGTTCATAAAATCATTCAGCGGGCGTGGTATTCGCGCCCTCTTGCAGGGACAGCACCTCGAACCTCGTTACCATATGGTCGTAAAAGGTCCTGGCGACGACTTTGCCGATGTACGCGTAGGCGCGGAATCTCAGGCCCTCGTCCCCCATCTCGTAAACGCTCACGCCGCCGTCGGCCAGGAGCATTATCGGGTACCGGCCCGTCCGCGTGGTATGGAATATCTCACGGCTCTCGGACGTGTCAACGACAGTGAAGGAAATGGTGAAATTGCAACGCGGCAGCGACGGGTCATCGAGATCCCTCCAGGACAACTCGTCGACAGAGCCGTAGAGGATATAATCGGCTCCGGCCTCTCGGCCGATTTCGGCCCAGGCGGCGGTATCGATCGTTTTCTCGAGTATGAGGCTGCGAAGAGGTCCACGCGCCTTCAGGCTGTCCACGGATGTAATGTTCCTGGAATTGAGCGCCAGTGCCTTCACGGCATTTCGGGCGACGGCATTGCCTGCCTCAGAGTCGTAGTAGTAGTCCTTCCCACTCTGGAACGGCACGACAAGCAGCGTGCCCGCCACGCGTACCTGCGCTTTTCGTTCCACGTGGACGGGGTTCGGGCACCCGCAAATGCACGTGATGCAGGTGGCCAGCGTCACGGCGGCGGCGATACTCACAAGATTCGTATGCATAATGCGCGGCTCCCGGCGCCGAAGGCACCCTATTTTATCGTAAATTCGGCCGTGCTCTGGGTCTGCCGGCCTGCCAGATGGTCGATAATCTCCGCCTTGATCGTGTATTTTCCGGCGTTTAGCCCCGAAGGCAACCGGAATTTCCTCGGCCAGAACATCGTCGCCACGTACCCGGCAGCCCGGTACTCGCGCGGGCCGTCGGTATCCTGCCAGCAAAGTACACCCTTCGCGTCATAGATGGCCAGCCGCAGGGTCATCTTCGTGAAATAGTGGGCCGCCGGCGACTCGCCTTCCACCGGAAGGCAACAAAAGTCGGAAAGGTCCGCCACGGCCAGCACTATCTGCCCCGACGAGAAGGCCGGCTTTTCAATGACGTCGGCGTTGCCGTAGTTCCTGACCCTGACAGCGAAGAAGAGCCTGTCAATAGCGGGGTCGGTCTCGCGGCGCAGAAGCGCCAGCGCCTCGGCGGTCTTTGCCTGGGCCGTTTCAAGGTCCCCCTCGGTCAGGGCATCCCGGGCCGCGCCGAGGAGCCTGCCGACCGGTGAACCTTCATCGCCGCCGGCGTGCCTGTTCGCGCGGGCAATGCCGAGCAGGCGCCGGTACGCCTCCTCCTCTGTGGCCGTACGCTTCTCTTTAGCCTCCAGGAGGGCGACCAACCGCGCGACGGAGAGATCCTGCCTGTCGGCGACGGTCGCGTCGGGCTCTTTCTCGGGAGGCTTGGGGGGCTGCGGCTTTGCGGCAGCGGCAGTGGCGGTGGGCGTTTCCTGTACCGCTTCCACGGGCCGCGGCGCTTCTGCGGCGGCCGTTTCCTCCTGCCGCATACTCTCGATGGCGGCTTCCTGGGCCTTGATATTTTCCATCAGCCGGTCGGACTCGGCTTCGGGCACGGCAGGTGATTCCGATTCGATTATCTCGACGGGGCGGACTTTCATACCCTTGCGATCACTTTTGTGTCCGGAAGGTATCACGCAGCCGACCAGAGACACCCAGACGAAGAGAATAACCACACGTTCAAACTTCATATATCCACCTTCCAACGAGCTGTGGCGCCTTGAGCCTGCGCGCGCAAGCGTCCGAAACGAAGGTCTCAAGGGCGATCCTGTCGGACACCGCGCCCGTCTTGACCTCGCCGTCGCACTGGAGGGCCCGGTCGAGAAGCGCCTGCAGTGTTGCCGGAGTCCACCTTTCGAGCCTGCGTACGAATGCGTCCTGGAAAAAGCCGGGCACGCGAAGGGACGAGGCCGCCTCGCGAGGCGAGCCCCCGGAGGCCACTACACGCGCCGCCTGGAGATACCGGCGAAAACTCGCGGCAAGCCCCGCAAGCAGAAACGGGCACGACCGGGTCGCCGGCTGGAGCCTCAGCGCCGACAGGTCAGCAAGCGCCCGAGGCGTGTCGCCCTCGAGAATCCTGTCAGCCAGTGTGAATACGCTCGCCTGCGGCCTCCTGGCGGCAAGCGTGAGAACATCATTCCGCGTGATTTCCTTGTTCCCCGAAGCGGCGGTGATGAGCTTGTCGAGCTCCTCCTGGAGGGCCATCTGGTCGGTCCCGACGACCTGGATGAGCGCGTCGGCCGCCGGCGGCCGACGCGCTCATCCAGGTCGTCGGGACCGACCAGATGGCCCTCCAGGA
>JAGHCE010000139.1 GCA_021160625.1 Planctomycetota bacterium
CCCACAGGGCCGAGATTGAGGCGCTCGGCACGCGGGGGGTTGTGCTCGTGGGGGCGTTTCCTGAGGGGGGGATGCTTCTTGACAGGACACTGTCGGGGCTCAATGCCTCCGCGCTTGGGACTTCGGGGGTGGAGTTTCTCAAGGTCGCGTTCGCGGCGGGGGCCTTCGCCGCGATGGATGTCCCCGTCGTCGTGGACGTTCAGAAGGCGGCGACGGCCTGGGAAGCCCTCGGGGGCCCCGCAGAAGCCGGCGGCTTGCGAGAGGCGCTGCTCAGGGGTAGGGTGCGCCTGCAGGGCACGGACGGCGTACGGGGGCCTGTGGCCCTTGAGGCCGAAGGCGACTGCGTATTGCAGTTCGGTAGGACCGGGGGAATCACGCCAGAATTCATCGAAGTCCTTTGCTACTCGTTCGCGCGGCTGGCCCGGCGCACCGGGAAGGTACGCAAAGGCGGCGGCGTGGTGGTCGCCGAGGACGGGCGCGACGCGGCCACGGGGGGGCGGCTTGCGGCGGCGATGAAGGCGGGTTTCCAGGCTGCGGGGCTTTCGGTCCTTGACCTGGGCGTTGCGCCGACGCCGGCGGTGCCCTTTGCCCAGGCGCGCTTAGCGGCGCCGTTGGGGGCCGTGCTTACCGCCAGTCACAATCCGTCAAGCCAGAACGGGATCAAGTTTTTCATAGAGGGCTACAAGATGCTTCCCGAAGGACCGACCGGGGACTACAGTCTCTCGGCCGTCGCCTGCGAGACGGCCTGGAAGGGGACGGGGAGAAAAGAGCAGGGCACCATAGAGGACGTTCGGCATATCCTTGACGAGTTCGCCGATTTCATCATCCTGAACCTGCCGTCTGCGGCGGCGGATATGCTTGGCGATGTGCAGATAGTTTTCGACCCGGCCAACGGCGCCTTCACCGAGGTCGGCCGGCGCGTGTTCGAGAAGCTCGGCCTTGCGGTCGAGATCGTAAACGACGACCCCCAGGGTCACAACATCAACCAGGGCGGCGGTGTCGCCGAGATCGAGGGGCGCCGCCGGATAACCTGTGAAGAGGCCGACGGCTCGCCGATGCTGTCGTCGGTTTCGGCGGTTATCGACCGCGCCCGCGTCACGGGCCGGGACGTCTACGGGCTGGTTACCGACGGCGACGGCGACCGCGGGTTTATCGTGGCGGCACCGGCAGGGGCGGGCGAGGCCGTTGTGGCGGACGGGGATGCCATTGCGTTTGTCTTAGCGCGGGACCTCCTGGAGTCGGGCGCCATACGTGACGACGAATGCTCCCAATGGGAATTCGTGGGGACAGTGGAGAGCGACCTTGAGCTTTTCGGCCACGTCGAGAGGTTGCTGGGGTTTTCCACAAGGATAGTCTGCGTCGGGGACAAGTGGCTCGTCGAGGGGTTCAGGCAAGGCAGCAGGCTTGCCGTCGGCCAGGAGGTTTCGGGGCACATCCTGTGGCCGATGTACACCAAGGGCCCGGACGGATCGGGGAGCAGCATTCTTTCCGGCAACGGCCTCTTGACGGCGCTTTCAGCGCTTGTCGCAGCGCGGCGGCGGCGGCTCTCGCCGGGGGAACTTGCCGAGCCGTTTGAAGGCGGCGCTTTCCTCACGATGTATACCTACAATGTTAACAAGGCGCTCTTTTTCAGCGGCAGCCGCGCCTGGCAGGAAGACGTGAAGGCCGCAGGCGCCGCCCTGGACGATGCCGTCGGCGAAGGGTTCGAGTCCTGGCGCATTCAGGAGAGGGCCGAAGAGCCGGATATGCTCTACATCGCGCTCGAGGACGCCGGCGGTGCCCCTGTCGGCGCGGTTTTTGCGAGAAATTCGGGCACCGAAAACAAAACCGGCGTTTATGCCAGGGGACGCAAATCGCTGGAACCCCTGCTCCGGAACGTCTGTCTGACACTGCGGGGCATACATCAAAGGATGCTCAAGGACGTCGAAAGCCCCGGTTGGGAGATAGAAACGGCGGTTCTGGAGGCCCTCAAAGACGGCCCCCTGGCGCCGGAAGGCCTTGGTGAGCCGGTAAGAGAGCGCATCGGGCACGGGATCGGCGGTAAGGTGCTTGACGCGGTCCTGTTTGGAATGCGCAAAGAGGGGCTCATAGAGTTTGTGGAGGGCAGGATCGCCCGCGTTTAGCGGCCGGCACTGCAAAGGCGTTGCAAAGGTTGATTTCTTGTTCGCAATCTTTATAATTCGGCGTTTTTGCGGACGTGTATACGCCTTGGGGGCTGTCCGGCCTGTGTCACATCGGCAAGTGCCTTGGCGCAGGCAGTCGTGACGGGAGCCCGCGTAATTGTGACCTTGTAAGGCCGTTTCGGAGAACCATATATGGTAACTACCGCGAAAAGCCGCAGCCGCAAGAAGACCGCCGGGAAGAAGGCTTCCGGCGCCTCGAAGACAATGGCCGCGAAAAAACCCGTAAAGGCCGGGAAGTCAGCGGCAAAGCCCGTCAAGGCGAAGAAGGCCGCCAGGCCGAGTAAGGCCAAAACTGCCCGAAGCGCCGCAAAGACCTCCAAGGGAGTCCCGAAACCTAAGGCGGCGAAGAAAAAGGCGGCCGTATCAACCGGGGCCCGGACTTCCGCCGGAAAAGCCAAAAAGGCCGCTTCAGCGTCCCGCGGAAAGCGTCCTGCGGAGCCGGGCAAGAAATCGACAGCCATAAAGCAACGCAAACCCGCCTTTGCCGCTGTCAGAGATGCCCTTCAGAAGATAAGGGGCGAACTGGTTGACAAACTTGGCAGGCTCACCGGAGAGGGCTCCGACGCCTCCTCCAAGCCCGTCGGTGACCGCATCGACGATGCCGCCTTCGATCTGGAGCGCCATTCACTTTACGCCATAGCCGAGCAGGAGGCCCAGGAGCTCAGGCTCGTCGATGCCGCGCTTGAGAAAATAGAAAACGGCACCTACGGCATCTGCGAAGAGTGCGGGGAGCGCATCGAGCGCTCAAGGCTAAAGGCCTTGCCGTACGCCGTCTTGTGCCTCAAGTGCAAGGAGGCCGAGGAGATGGAGCAGGCGGCCGGCGGCGCCTACTGAGGCCGTGCCCCCCAAGTACATCCGGCTTTCTATGACGGGTGGCCTTACCCCGCCGATTTTGCTTTGCGCGGCTGTACCATCCTGCAGCGTTGTCCGGGTGTTCCTGGCGCTTCATCAGTCCCTACGTACACATCCGCTGTTCACGGCGCGCTTTTTGCTTGAAGGGGCCGTGGAGGACAAATAGAATGCAGGTTTTCCAGATGTGAGATGTGAGCATTTCCCTTTGCGTACCGGTTGCGTGCCGGCTCTTAGGAGGAACCTGCAATGCCCGAGAAAATTGATTTTACCGCCAAGATCATCGGCGAGGGCATAACCTTCGACGACGTTCTCCTGGTGCCGGCATATAGCGAAGTCGTGCCCAAGGACGTCTCCACCAGGACGCGGCTGACCGACGCAATAACGCTCAACATCCCCCTTCTTTCCGCGGCTATGGACACTGTCACGGAATCGGCCTTAGCCATAGCCCTTGCGCAGGAAGGCGGCCTCGGCGTCATTCACAAGAACCTTTCCACCAAAGAGCAGGCCGCGGAGGTCCGCAAGGTAAAGCGCAGCGAAAACGGCGTCATAACCGACCCCGTTACGCTGCCGCCCGACGAGAAGGTCGGGACCGCCCGGCGGATTATGCGCGAGTCCAATATCTCCGGCGTGCCGATTGTCGAGGGGCGAAAGCTCGTTGGGATACTGACGAACCGGGACCTGCGCTTCCTCAAGGGTGAGGACGCCCTCATAAGAAATACTATGACGAGTAAGGGCCTCATCACCGCTTCTCCCCATACCACGCTCGACCAGGCCAAGGACATCCTGCACAAGGCGAAGGTTGAGAAGCTGCTCCTGGTGGACGATGGTTTCAGCCTGGTGGGCCTCATCACGATAAAGGACATCAACAAGATGATGGCCTTTCCGAATGCCTGCCGGGATTCGCGCGGGCGGCTGCGCGTTGGCGCGGCGGTGGGCGTGGCCGACGACGACCGCGTGGCGGCGCTCGTCAAAAACGACGTTGACCTGGTAGTCGTGGATACCGCGCACGGCCATTCCAGGAGCGTCATCGAGGCGGTCAAGCGGATCAAGAAAAACTTCGACATCGACCTCGTTGCAGGCAACGTCGCCACGGGCGACGCGGTGCGCGATCTTTTCAAGGCGGGAGCCGACGCCGTCAAGGTCGGCATCGGCCCCGGTGCCATCTGCACGACGCGGATAATCTCCGGCGTGGGCGTGCCGCAGATTTCGGCCATTATGGACTGCGCGAAAGCGGCTGGCGAGTTCGGCAAGCCGATCATCGCCGACGGCGGCATCAAGTACTCGGGCGACATCACCAAGGCCATCGCCGCCGGCGCCAGCTGCGTGATGATAGGGACGCTCTTTGCGGGCCTGGCCGAGAGCCCCGGAGATATCATCCTCTACAAGGGCCGTTCCTTCAAGGCGTCGCGCGGTATGGGCTCCATCGGGGCGATGGTAAAGGGCTCCGACCGCTACCCGCAGGCCCGCCGGGATAAGCTCGTTCCGGAGGGCGTCGAAGGGCGTGTGCCGTACAAGGGGCTGCTTTCCGACTACGTGTACCAGCTCATAGGCGGACTGCGTGCGGGTATGGGTTACTGCGGCACGGTGACCATCGAGAACCTGCGCAGCAAGGCGCGCTTTATGCGTGTGAGCCAGGCCAGCGTCCGTGAAAGCCACCCGCACGACATCGAGATTACGCAAGAATCGCCCAACTACGGTATGGCCTTCGCCGACGAGGACTGATATGAGCGAGCAGGCGG
>JAGHCE010000163.1 GCA_021160625.1 Planctomycetota bacterium
CCTTATGAGCCTCCTCAAATACCCGGAACCGCAGCCGTACGTTCATATCCTTGAGCGTCTTGTTCACGGCCTTGACACGCCTGACCATCGCCTCGGCCGCCCGCGCGGCCCGCCTGACGGGCGCATCCGTCCGCTTCCGCCGGGAAATGCCGTGCGTATGCTGAGCCGGCATCGCCGCGAACGAGTCCTGTGGAGAAACCCCTTCAACACCCGCCGTCTGATGCCTCCCTGCAATCCCGCCGGGAACCCTGACAAGCGTCCGCCCGGCGGTACGATGGCTGGCGATCCCCACTTCCTATGGATTAGAATCGACCTGGGCGGGGCGGGCCCTTTAGTCAAAGAGCCGCCGAGAGGAATAAAAAAGCCGGCCGGTCCTTTCGGGCCGGCCGGCCGTGGGGATACCGCTTACCTACCGAGGAGGGCAAGTACGTTCTGCGGTATCGAGTTCGACGTCTGGAGTATGGTAGTACCCGCGGACACGAGGATCTCGGCCCTGGTGAGAGAGGCCGTTTCCGCTGCGAAATCGGTGTCGCGGATATCGCTCTCGGCGGCCGTGACGTTCTCGAGTGACACGCGCAGAGAGCTGATGTTCGTCTCGAAGGTGTTTCTCTGCAGGGCGCCGAGACGACCGCGCAGGGTTGAAACAGCCAGTATCGCCTCGTCGACGATCTTCTGGCCGTCAGCCGCGCCGTCATTGGCCAGCGAGTAAGTGCCTCCGGTGGAAATCTGGTTGAGCCAGCCGACACCGGTGCGCCCCAGGCGGGCTGGGTTTATCGACTGGATGCCGATATTCTGCTGTCCGCCGAAGTTGACGTCGGTGCCGATCTGGAAAAGCGCCCCGCCGCCGGTCAGGTAAAACGTCGATGCCCCGGCTGTAGCGCCCGCGTCGAGGTCCAGCCTCGCCGGGAGATTGAGCTGGTTGACGAGGACCGTGTTGCCGCTCGTGTCAACAGAGGCGCCGTTGACCGTGGCGTTTGCATCTGCGCCCTCGTCCCTCAGGGCCGTCGTCGCAAACGCGCCGGACAGAACGTTTACCGCCACGAACTGGTCGCTGCCGACGTCGTCGGAGTTAAGCACTAAGCAGTTGCCCGAAAGCGCCGCCGAAACGCCTGTGATGTCCGTCACGGCGTTAACGGCAAACACCATCGCGGAAGTCGCCGCCGAGGTTCCGAATGCGAGAACCTCGCTGCCGGTCTTGCCCGATATCTCTATGGTCGCGCCCGAAGCGCCCAGTGCCGAGGTCGCGTAGCCGATCTTGGCGGCGCTTGCCGTGTTCGTGATGTCCACGACCACCTTGATGTTTGAGTTACCGGCAAACTGCGCGGCGTAAACCGTGGCGCCGGCCACGTTGGAGCCGTCGATGCCGCTGTAGACATAGTCCAGGTTCCCGTTCAACAGCAACCGTCCGCCGAATGCAGTCGAATTGGCGATACGGGAGACGGAACGGACCGCGGAGTCAATCTGCAGCTGGTTGGCGTCGACTTCCTGATCGCTCAAGGCGCCGGTACTGGCCGCCTCGACGATCTTGTCGCGAATGCCGACCAACAGAGAGTTGACCTCGTTCAAGGCGCCCTCAGTAGTCGAGATGATGTTGACAGCCCGCTGGGTGTTTGAAATCGCCCTGCTCGTCGACGCTATCTCCGCGCGAAGAAGCTCGCTTATGATGAGGCCGGCCGGGTCTTCAGCGGCGCTGTTGATCCTGATACCGCTGGAGAGCCTCCGCAGGGACGTGGTCATATCTCTCTGGGCCCTTGCCAGATCGTGCTGGGCCGTCAGGGCTGGTATGTTGGTATTGATCCTACTCATGATTCCTCCTTGAATGCAAAAGAGTAGACATCCTTGTCCACCCACGCCGGGCCGCGGACACAAGTCCTTTACGGCCCGGATGCTACATCATTAGCATCACCTCCTCGTCCTTGGCGTCCTTCCCCCAGCCTCCGTGCCGGGGAGAACATCCCCCATACCAGCCGTCCCAGCCGGAATAATTCGTCACAGGCGGGACCATCCCGCCGAGTACCGCTGAATACTATCGACCCTTCCGCACGAGGCCTTTAGGGAAATTGCGCCACAAAAGGCCCCGAAATATGCGCCGCTCGCGGAAATATCTGAACAAATAGACGAGGGGCTCCGCGCAGCGGAGCCCCTCGTCTGTGATTTTGCGTCAGTCCGGTGCTATTCCAGGAGCTTCAGGATGCTTTGCGGGGTGGTGTTCGCGGTTGAGAGGACCGATGTGCCGGCGGAGACGAGTATCTGGGCCCTGGTGAGATTGGCCGTTTCGGCGGCGAAGTCGGTGTCGCGTATGATGGACTCGGCCGCCGTGGCGTTTTCTATAGCCACCGTCAACGAGGCGATGTTCGTATCGACGGTGTTGAGCTCGAAGGCGCCCAGGCGCCCACGCGTCGTCGCAACCTGCAGGATGGCGTTGTCAATGATCTCCAGGGCCTCCCGGGTCTGGCCGCCGACGAGCGTGTAGCGTCCACCGGTAACGACCTCGGAGAGATACCCGCAGTCGGCCCGGCCGAGCCTGCCTGCCGCCACGGAACGTATCCCGATGTTTATCTGCTCGTTGGTGGATACCCCGCCTCCCAGCTGGAAGAGCGCACCTCCGCCCGTAACGGCGAACTGCGTGGCGCCGGTGAAACCGACCGCCAAGTCGAGGTCTAAGCTCAGCGCCGTGGTATTGAGGCTGATGTGGTTGCCGCTGGCCACGGCCTGGGAGCCGTTTATGGAAGCGTTCGCGTCCGTTCCCGTGTCGCGCTGGGAAACGACCGCCGGGTTTTCGCGCAGCCGCGTACTGAAGGTTCCGGCCAGCGCCTTGACGCTTACCAACGCTTCGGAGCCCTGGTCGGTTGACGACATAGCGAGCGCCGTGCCGGAAAGCGCCGCCGAAACGCCCGTCACGTCGCTGACGGTGTTTATGGCGAACATTATGGCGCTGTTGGCCGTGGAGCCGATGAATGATAGCGTCTCAACGCCGTTCCTGCCCGCGATTTCGATGGTGACGTTCTGGCTGGCGGTAAGCCCCGCCGCCGTAAACGACAGCCCCGCCGCCTGTGCCGCCGAGGCCACGTCGATAATCACGGGGATGAAGTTCTGCGTTCCGAACTGCACTGCGTGAATGGAAAGATCCGTGATGTTCGTGGCCACGCCGCTTGTAACGTAGTCGAGATTGCCGTTTAGAAGCGGCGTCCCGCCGAACGTGGTCGTGTTCGCAATCCGCGTTATGGACTGTATGGCAGAGTCCATCTGCAGCTGCGCGGCGCTGATTTCCTCGGAGGTCAGCGCCCCGGTGTTCGATGCCTGCACCGCCAGCTGGCGGACCGTCACCAGCAGCGACGAGACCTCGTTCAATGCGCCTTCCGCCGTGGCCAGGACGTTCGAGGCCCTCTCGGAGTTGTTGACGGCCTGGTGGAGCGCCCCGATCTGGCCGCGCAGGAGCTCGGAAATGATGAGCCCCGAAGGGTCGTCGCCGGCCTTGTTTATCTTGAGCCCCGACGAAAGCCTGCGCAGCGTCGCGCTAAGGTCCGCGTTGTTGCGGGCCAGGTCGTTGACCGCAATGAGTGCCGGTACGTTTGTATTGATCCTTGTCATTTTATCTCCCTCCCTGGTAATGAACCGGGCACACACTCCCGGCCACGAAAACTCCAACCAGACTCTGCGCCTGCCGAGGGCTCCCGCGCCCTGGGCATTGCCCCACCGACTCTACCGCCCATTTGTGTCCTCCTTTTTCCTATTGATTGCGTCGTTCTTTCCGGGCTCCCCGGAGGCCTTTGGCCCCTTCCCGAAGAGCTGGTCGATTCGTGAGAGGTCCTTGAATTCCGTGCGGCTCGCCTCGATGTTCTCCCGCCGGATGGCCTCGTATATCTCCTTGCGGTGCACCGGTATGCGCTGCGGCGCCGCTATGCCCAGCCGCACCCGGTCGCCACGGATGTCGACAATGACTATCTCAATGTCGTCCCCGATCATTATCGCTTCGTTTTTCTGCCTCGACAAAACAAGCATCGCGCGCTCCCTCGCGTCAGTTGGCGTTCGTCCCCTGTGCCCGGAGCCCCTCCAAGACAGGGTACTTGGTCGTGATCCCCTCTTCGCTCAGTACTATCTGCACGCCGAGGTGCTCCTGGGGGCTCGTTACCAGCGGCCCCTGGAGGTTGGCGGTCATCCTTGCGGGGTCCTCGGGAATCGTAAGTATCACCCAAACCCGGGCCTGGGAGGGGTCCGTAATCCCAAGCGCCTCCAGCTCGGCGGCCGTGATGGCAGCCTGGTAGTCGGGCTTGAATATCCGGGGGTCGGTTACCACGAACCCCAGCGCCGGCACGTCGATGCACTGCATCCACTTGAGGGCCGCACCGGGAGCGGGCTCGTGAAAGTAATATCGCTTGAAGTCGCGAAAACCCAGCAACCCGTCGGGAAAGGTGAATATCCTTTCCTCTGCGACTTCGATCGTCCCGAACCGGGGTGACTCAATGAGCATTTCGTATCCCCGCCAAAAGGTTCACCTCAGGAAATTAATCAGTGACATCTGCAAGAGCGACCCGGCCGTCTGGAGACTGGCCTCAAAAGACGCCTGTAGTGTCGAATAGCGCACAATTGCGGTCGAGTAATCCAGGTCGATCCTGTCCGAAAGCATCGACTGGAGCTCGATTGTCTCACTTGAAATCCTGTCCTTGACGGTTTCCATCCGCTGCTGCCTGGCGCCGATGGAGGCGCGTGTTTCCAGTATCCGCGGCAGGTCGTCCTCCAGCTTGCCGGTGTAGAGGCTGATCGCGGTGTCGTCGTCGGCAAGAAGGGCGTCTCTCAGGCCCAAAAGGTGCGAAAAGACGCCGTCGGCCACGATTGGGTTAACGTCCGTGCCCGTAAGGACCGCTCCCGGCGTCGAAGCCAGAAGCCCAAGATCGGCGGCGGCATCGGACTGGTTAGCTCGCGAAACGCCAAGGTCCCCTGCGCCGCCGGACGTATCGGTAAGCTCGATGCCGTTGCCCGTCACCGCTAAGGCGGCGGCGAGCGTGCCCGGGTTGCCAGGGGCGGTGTTTATGGCCGTTATGACGTCGCCGATCGTCTGCGCTGAGGAAAGGTCCACGCCGAAAGCCGTACCGTCCTTGAGCGTGATCGTGATGTCGTCGCCCGAGACGGTGGTGACGCCGCGGCCTTCGTTTAGCGAAGACATCTGCGTGCCGATACTCATGCTGCGGATGCCCAGGTCCTCCGCGGTGGTGCCGCCGTTCTCGCCGATGAAAAGCCCTGCGCCGGAGAGGCGGCTCACGACGTCGATGCCGTTTCCGGCGTCGTTTATCCGGGCCTCCACCATCAGGGAGGCACTGTTTATCCTGTTGAGGACTTCCTGCATCGTGGTGCAGCCGGTAAAGTCGATGGTTGTCGAAACGTCACCGTTGCTGATGGAAAGACCCGAAAGCCAGTCAATGCCGCTTATCGCCGCCGTCGGCGTAAACGCAGTGAGGACGGAGTCCGTATCCTGTCCCACGAGCACCGGCCCGGCGGGCACGTCGCAGTAAATACCGAGATCCGCGGCCGTCGAGCCGCCGAGGGTGTTTTCAACCGTTAGGTTGCCGCCGGGCGCGTTTATCCTGAACCCGTCGCCGGCGGCGTTTATGGAGATGGTGGTCGCCGGCGGCGTGCCGGCGTTGATCGCGGCGATGACGTCGCCGACGGTCCGGGCACCGGAGAGATCCACCGTGGAAACGTTCACTCCGTCGCTGATCGTTATCGCGCCGGGTTTGACGCCGGCACCACGGTTGAGATCAGCCAGAAGCGTGTCGGCGGTGATGGCCGGGTCGAGGTCCGCGGTTCCCCGGACCTGGGAGGAGACCGCCCCGAAGGCGGCGGCGGCGTCCACGCTCGTCGACGAGGTGGAGGAGTAGTCTATGGAGACCTCGACGGTTCCGGTATCTCCCGCGAAGTATACGCCTGCTGCGACGTTCTCAAACGGCGCCGAAAGCGTGTCTCTTCCGGCGAAGATGTGCCTCCCCACGAACTCGGTGTTGCCCAGGTTGACCATTTCGCTCAAGATCTCGTCAATGACCGCGGCGGCGGCGCGGCGTGTTTCGCTCGTCGCAGTGACCCCGATTTCCTCGAGGCCTATTTCCTTCATACGCGCAACGAGATCTCCTGCTTGCCCAAGCGCCGAATCCGCCATAGAAAGCACGCCCATCGCGTCCTGGATGTTTTTCTCAAAACGCTCCTTCTGCTCCAGGAAGCTCTGCAACTGCCCCGCGACCGTCGCGTCAAACGGGTCATCGGACGGGCTCTGTACGCGCCTGCCGCTGGAGAGCTGGTTCTGGAGCCTCAGCAACTCGGCGGCGGTCTGGTTCAGGTTACCCAGGATCAGTTGGGATCGCAGGCCGTTTGAAACCCGAGGCACCGTCACCGAGTAAATACCCATTACAGCGTTCTCCCGCTTGTCCTTGCCGATACTTCCCTACGCATTCGGCACCTACATACTAAGCAGCACATCGAGAAGCTCATCAACGGTCGATATGTACCTGGCCGCGGCGGCATAACCGCTCTGGTACCGGATGAGCTTGACCGCCTCCTCGTCGAGGCTCACGCCCGAAAATGTCTCTCTCTGCCCTTCAACGGACGCCTTTATCGCCAGGGCGCCCTGCTGGCGGTCCTGTGCGGCGGCCGCCCTTATGCCCAGTGTTGACACAATCCCCTGGTAGTACTCCTCCACGCTTGCGCCGCCGAGCGCCCCTAGGGGGTCCTGCTGGAACTCGACCAGTTTCGTGACGTTCGAGTTGTCCCCGGGCATATCCGTCAATGCGGCGGCGATGTAACCCGGGTTGTCGTTGACGAGCCGGCTTACGTCGATGTCGCTCGAGTCATGCCCGACAAAGAACGTGTTCACACCGAGGGCTGCCAGCGCCCCGCTCGTGTCGTTGGAAAACGAGAAGCCCAGCCCCGGCACCGACGAAGAGATTCTCAACGTGTTGCCCGGCCCCACCGAGGCCTGTACCTGGGGGAACGATGCCGCAAGTGCCCCGTTTATGTCCGCCACGAGCGACGAAAGCGTTGTGTCGTTGCCGTCGAGGCCGTCAAGGTCCACGTGCAGGCGAAAGGCCACCGTGTCTCCGGACGCGTCGTTCCTAACGTTGATGTCGAACGTGCCGGTGTTGGGGGCAAAATCAAGCCCGGCGGCATTGAGCGCGGCGTTGATGTCGGCCACGCTGTTCACCCCGGTAATATCCTGGTGAATGTCAAGCCCCTGGCCCGAAGAGTGTATCCTGTTGAAGCCCTCGACAAAGGCCCCGGCCCACGTGTCGAGGTCATCCACAAATTCCGGGAGTATTTCGTTGCGCGCCGTGACAAGCCCCTCGATCTTCCCGCCGTCAAGCTCGAGCGGCCGGCCGTCGGCGGCAAAGACTATGTCCGAAACGACTACGCCCCTGTCGATGCGGGTCTGTGTAGTGACATCGTAAGAACGGTTCCCCATAACCAGGGGATCGCTTCCGGCGAAAACGTTTATCGAGCCGTTGTCAAGGTCGATGACCCGCACCTCCACGAGGTCGGCAAGCTCTCCCAGCAGGGCGTCGCGGCGGTCCCTGAGCGAGTTTGCGCTGCCGCCGGTGGCCGCGCCGCCCGCCTCGAGCCGGCTTATCTCGATATTGAGCGTCGCCAGCTCCGCGGTTATGGAGTTGACGGTATCCACGGCCGCGCCCAGCTCGGAGTTGATGTCTTTCCTCAGCGTGTCGATCCTGTCGCGCATAGAGCGGACGCTCTCGGTGAAGGTGATCGCGGTTTCAACCACACTGCGCCGGATGCTCCGTTCCTCGGGGTTGCCTTGCAGGGTGGAAAGGGCCGTGAAAAAGTCGTTTATGGCCGTGGAAAGGTCGTTGTCGCCGAGTTCGTTGAAAACGCCCTCCAGGCGAGAAAGGGCTTCATCCTGGGAGGTGAAGCTCGAAGCGGTGCTTCGCGCATCGCGAAGACGCTGCTCGAGGTAGACGTCCGCAAGCCGGCGGATGCTGTCAGCGTTGACACCCAAGCCGAGGTAGGGGCCCTGGGGGGTCTTGATTCCGCGGATGCTGTGCAGGTCCACCGCCCGCCGGGCATAGCCGTCGGTTCCAGCGTTGGCGATATTGTTGCCCACGACGTCCATCGCCAGGCTGTGGGCCATTATCGCCGACTTTCCGATTTGCAGGCTCGTATTGAGCAGTCCCACAACGCGCTCCTAAATCGCCTGGTCGATGATGCTCGCCCGGCCGGCCTGGGTCTTGCAGCCGCCGGCCGTGTAGACGGGCCCGGTGATCTCCGCTCCGGAAATGATGCGGATGAGTTTCTCGTAGTGTTCAACCGCCGCCTGGCAGATTGTCGCCACTATCCGGGCCTCCCGGACGAGTGTTGCAACGGTGCTCTTGAGCCGGATGCCGGCGTCCAGAAGCACTTCGCCTGGGCCCTCCGGCAGGGCGGCGGCCACGTCGACGAGCCGCTTGGAGGAAGCACCGGTCTGTGCGGCGAGGTCCTCAACGAGCACCTCCCGCCGGGACTCCGCGTCGAAGAGCACCTCCGCAACGGCCGCTTCCCTCTCCAGAAGATCATCCAGCGCCTTCATATCCGCACCGGCCAGAACCTGCCTCTTGACCCGAAACACGGCACACAGCTCCACCAGCGAGCCGTTGATATCCTCAAGACACTCGGCAAGGCGCCCTGCCTGTTCCTCACATCCGTTCATCCATCTTCTCCTGCAGAGACCTGGCTGCTGACTGCGGGGGCCGCTTTTCTCATTCCGGCCAGGATCGTGCGGACAAGCGCGTCCCCCTTACAATACGCTAAGTTCCTTCCCATTTCGCTTATCCACATCGAGCGGAACGTCTCCTCGCCCGGCCCGCCGGAGTAGGGATTCTCCGGGACACTCTTTTGCATCTCGGAAAGCATCATCGAGTAAAACAGCCCGGCGAACTCCCGCGCCGTCGTCAAGGCGTCCCTGGTGCCCCGCGCCGGACCGACCAGCGCCGCCCCCGCCGGCGGTTTGCCGGCCGCTGCAAGCGGTATCCGGGATGTAGATGCAATCGTACTCGTCATTTCCGTATCACTTTCGCATGAAGGGCCCCGGCGGCTTCCAGGGCCTTGAGTATCCCGATGACGTCAGGCACGGCGGCGTCAAGATCCCTCAGGGCGGCGACCAGGTCGTCAAGGGTGCTCGTCTGGTCGTCGAGGTTCTTTTTTATCTCCACCTGGAGGTTGCCGTGGCCGACGACTACGGGGGAAATCTCGACATTGCCGTTTATGGCGAAAAAGGTCCCGTTTTTCTCATCTATGACGACGCGTGCCTCCATAGCCTGCTCGAGCCCCGGTACGGTCAGCCTTTCGAGGCGGTAGATAAACGGAACGGGGTTGGCCAGCTGCTCGGGTGTCAGCGTCACCTCGATCGTCTTGGCGTCGGCCGCGCGCGCGATGGGCCGGGCGTTTCCGCCCGAATCGGCGCCGAACATATAGTCCTCGTTTATGGCGTTCACTATGCGCGTGGCGATCGAGTAGTCGACGTTCTCGGCAAGCAGTTTGAACGTGAGCTTGCCCCCGGGAGTGAGGTCCGCCGGGACCGAACGCTGAATGATAGCGCCCTTCTCGATGACGGCGGTGGTCGGATTGAGAGCGTCCACCCGCAGGCTGCCGGAGGCGATCGCCAAGATGCGCCCGCCCGCCCCCAGCGGGCACAGTTCCAGCCTCCCGCCGGCGAGGCTCTTGGTGTTTCCGACGGCAGCCACCTGTATGTCGATCCTATCGCCCACCTTGTTGAACGGCGGAAGCGTCGCGGAAACCGTCACCACCGCGACGTTCTTCGTGCCCAGCACCTCCGCCGGAAGCACGCCGGCGCCGAGGTTGGAAAGCATATTCGAAAGAAGCTTTATCGCCGGCTGGAACTTGGCGTCGTCGCCGGTGCCGTTTAGCCCCACGATCAGGCCGTAGCCCTCAATCGGGTTTTCCATCGGGCCGTGAAGCTCGGCGATGTCCTTGATGCGCCCGGCGAAACAGGCGCCCGCAAGAAGCACCCACACAACAACCGCCGCAGACCTCGCCGGCATTCCTCTAAGGGCTCCAAACCTCATCCTGCTTCCTCTCAGAACGGCCATACCTTGTCCAATATCTTCAGCAACCAGCCGCGCTTGTTGGCGTCCGTGACCGGGCCGCTCGACTTGTAATTGATGTCCACGTCCGCAACGTTGTAAGAATAAAGGCTGTTGTCCGGCTCCACGTCCTGCGGCAGCACGACGCCGCTCAGCGTGATGGTGGTCGTCTCGCGGTTCTTGGTGAAACTGCTGCGGGCCTCGACTACGAGGTTGCCGTTGGGCTTGACGTCGGTAATCTCGGCGGCCAGCCGCGTGCGCAGGGTGTCCTTGCGGTCGGACGAGCCGTCCCCCTCAAACTTCTTCTCGCCCTTCATATCCATCGACAGGTTGTCGGGCTTGTGGCTGACCAGGTCAAGGCCCAGGCCGTTCTTCCTGAGCTTGATGTACTCCTCTATCGTTAAGCTGTTCTTGTCCGACTTCTTTTCAAGGTCCGTCTGCTCGTCGGTCGAGGCCTCCGCCGAAACCGACACGACAATGTGAACAATATCGTGGATTTTGAAATCCCGGGCCTTCACCTGCCGCAGGAGGTTCGGATCCCCTCCGCCGGCCTGGCCGCTCCAGAGGCTCACCTGCGCATCAGAAGGCCGCGCACCCAGGACCAGCAAGATCAAAACCGCCAAAACCACCGCGTAACGTCTCATTCTATGCCTCCGTCGAACGGGACGGCCCTTCCCGGGCCCGTCACCTTCGCTATGTACTCACGGAGCCGCCGGCGCGCCGCTCGGCTTCGGCCTGCCGCCGGCATCTCCCGCAGCCGCACAATGTCGCCGACCGTGCCGTGCTCCAGCGCTTCGGTCTTCATACAAACCTGCATCTGGCCGACGGTGACCTCCAGCCTCACCGGGTCACCCCTCTTGACGACGTCCTCGCCGCGGATGCAGCCCGCCCGAAGCGTCTCCCCTTCGCCCAGCGCCCAGAGAACGCGCCCGCCGACTACCTGCGAGAGGCTCTCGAAGCATCCCCGGATCTCTCCCTCGGAAACGAAGACGGTTTCGACGTCGCCGGGCGTCAGGATATGCCCGCCGGAGACGGCCCGAGTGGTTTTCACTACTTTTGTCAGCCGCGAAAGGGTGGCAAATATATGCCCGACGACCTTTGACGGGTCACAAGCGTCGGCCACGTCGAACCTGACCGGCCCGGCCGCCAAGCGCGGCCGCAGGGCCGTGACAACGGGAACGAGGTTTTCGGCCGGTTTGAAATCGAGCTCGAACCCAGAAAGCATATACCGCACACCGGGCGCTATGGCCGCCAGGTGGCGCCGGGCGCCCGCCATCACGGCGGCATCATTACAAATATCCTCTGCAAGGCTTGCACGGGATTTGACCGCTCCTGCTATGCGTACCCGGGCGAGGTTCAACCCCGCAGCCTCAAGCGCATCCGAAACCGCCTCCGAGCGGACGTCCATCGAAGAGCGGCCCGTGGGAATGCAGGCGACGACCAGTTGCGCCAGCTCCATCCGCTGGGCCGCATCCGTCGTCTCAATCACGGCGATGTCCCCCAGGGTCACCCTGGCGGATGCCACCTCGGCGCTCTGTCTAAGGCGCACTGTGGCGGCCCCGGCCGCTGTTGCGAGCGCCCCCAGAACCATTGCCGTTACAAACAGCCTCACTCAACTACCTCCTCAGCGTGCTAAGTGCCTGCAGCATCTCGTCGGCGGTCTTTATGGTCTGGGAATTGAACTCAAACGCCCGCTGCACGCGGATCATATTCACCAGCTCTTCAACCAGCTCCACGTTCGAGTTTTCCAGGTGCCCCTGGTTCATAAGCCCCAGCCCCGAAGAACCCGGAACCCCCGTGCTGGGCGTCCCCGAAGCGTCCGTCTCGAGAAGGGCGTTCTGGCCTATTGCCTCAAGCCCCTCGGGATTCGTGAAATACGCAAGCTGCAACTGCCCTGCCTGCGTAAGGCCGGTGGCGCCGGGAGTCTGAACCGAGACCGTTCCGTCCTTGGCGATTACAATCTTTGTGAAGTCGGATGGAAG
This sequence comes from Planctomycetota bacterium, assembly GCA_021160625.1. Lineage (GTDB taxonomy): Bacteria > Planctomycetota > DG-23 > SLPQ01 > SLPQ01 > JAGHCE01. The sequence continues at coordinate 12,059 of JAGHCE010000163.1, forward strand.
CGTGATATTCGGTTGGACTTTGTAGCCCTGAGAGGTGACGATCTGGCCGTTCGCGTCGACGTAGAGGTTCCCGTCACGGGTATAGCCGTAGCCGCCGCGGCCTACGTCCTCGGGCAGCTGCACCTGCAGAAAGCCCTTGCCTTCTATCGCGACGTCAAGCTCGCGCCCGGTGGCTTCGAGGCGCCCCTGGGTAAACTGCCGCTGCGTATTGACAAGCTCCACACCCAGCCCCACCGCCGTTTCCGACGGGACCTGGTTGTTTTCGCCGTCCGTGGCCCCGGCGACCGAAAGGCGCTGGTACATAAGGTCCTGGAAGTTGGCGCGGACCTTCTTGAAGGCCGTCGTATTGACGTTGGCGATGTTGTTGGCGATGACGTCGATGTTGGTATCCTGGGCCCTCATCCCCGTGGCCGCAGAAAAAAGCGCGGTAAGTCCCATTTAGTCTCTCCCCCTTAGATGGCCACCCTGCCCACTGTCACGAGGTCAGAAAGTGTCTGGTCCTGCATCCGGATCATCTGCATATTGGCGTCGTAGCTGCGCGTCGCTATGAGCATCCGCGAGATCTCCTCGGCAGGCGACGCGTTTGAGCCCTCGACGGCGCCCTGCTTTATCCGTCCGCTGCCGGCTCGCCCGGGCGCGCCGTGGTTCGCGTAGAGGTTGGCGCCGACCTTTTCCAGCGCCCCCTTGTTCGAAAACTCAAAAAGCCTTATCCTGCCGGCCGGCTCGCCGTTGCAGCTTAGAGTCCCGTCCTGGGCCACGGCAATGTCGCCCTCAAGCGGCACCATAATGGGCTTTCCCGATGCGTCGGCCAGGAAGTGCCGCCCGTCGGGCATCACCAGGCGCCCCCGGCTGTCGCACGAAAAGGCCCCCGCGCGCGTGTAATTCACCTGGTTTCCGTCCGTCACCGCAAAGAAGCCCTCGCCGCTTATCGCTAAGTCAAACTCGTTGCCCGTCATTTCGATGGGCCCCTGGCGGTGGCGCGTGTACGTGCTGGAAACAGAAAGCCCCCCGCCTATCCGGTCCATAGGTGTGGCGTAAGGCGTACGGGAATCCTCGACGGCCTCGGCCTCCCTGGCCTGGAAGACGGCCATATCCGCCTTGAATCCGGGCGTGGAGACATTGGCGATGTTGTTTGAAATCACATCGTGGCGCGCGCTTTCCGCCAGCGCTCCCGCCGCGCTCAAATAAAGCCCATAAATCACCCTATGCCTCCTTGCCGTAAAGGGTGGCTGCCCCTCGTATGCAACTCTCCTCAAGCAAGGCGCGTGCCAATCCGCCGCCGAGCACCTTCCACCACCCCTCCGGCCGACCTCTTCATCGCACGTAACTGATGCGCTGACAAAGAGTTATGCCTGCCGGACGCTCCCGCCGCCCCTCCCGGCACGCCACCTGCACAGTGAAATCCGAAAGGTCGGCAGCGTGCAGCTTTTTCCGCCCGGCGTGAAGTTTGTTCCGATAAGAACGGCGCGTTTTCAAACGCTCCGGCGGCGGGCGCGTAAATGCCGATGACGCCGGCGGTGCCTGGTGATATGTCTTTCGCAATTGGTGAAAATGAGGCTTACGGGGAAACTCCGAAGAGATTTCAACATCCTGGCGGTTGCGCTCTTTCTTCATGCGGCCGTCGGCGTTCACATCATTCACCCCCTTTTCCACAGGATGATCGCCGGCGCCGGCGCCTGGCGAGCGCTCTTTGCCAGGGTCCCCCAACGCCGGTGAACGTTGGGCTATGCCCCGGCAACCTGTGAACCGGCCGGGAGCCTCGATTGCGAGGAGAAAGCGGTCCCTGCCGAAGCCGTCGAGGAACGTGTCCGGGCGCCCCGGCGTCTCGGCCTGAGAGGGCAATCTCCAGTCGTTCGGCCATAGAGTGACCCGGTCGCCTACTTGCGCACCAGAGTCACACCGATTTTGCCCTCCCGCCTGGGGCAGGGCGGCATTTCCTCTCGCATCGGTCCATAACGAGGTTGCAAACGGGATGCCGGTGCCTATAAACAAGGAGTGGCTCGAAAAAGAGCCCGGATATTCGGCCGGGAGTGTTTTCGGGAACCGGTTATGGCAACGGATGGCGCGCGGGCGTTGAGGCTCGGTGCGGAAAGGGAGGAAAAGATGAGGACCCGAATGTTGGCAGTTTCCACGGTGGTTTTGTTCTGGGCGGCGGGAAGCGTCTGCCTCGCGGCGGATGCCTGCCTGCCCGGCGAAATCGAGCTTTATCCCACCTACACGGCCGTGGGAATCGAAATCCCTTACTCCGGCGACGACAACGGCGACGCCACGGCCGAATTCGTCTGGCGCAAAAGCGGCGAAGAGAACTGGCAAGACGGCGTCGATATGACGATCGACCGCGAGAGGCGCCTTGTCTGGGCGAGCATCTGGCCGCTTGATGAGGGCGAGACCATCGAGGTCAAGGTCGCCTTCAACGATCCGCAAACCCCCGACCTGTTGCCCCTGACGGCATCCGCCACAACGAAGAGGATGATCCTGGAAAATGCCGGAGGTCAAAAGTGGTTCGTAGCGCCGGAAGGCAATGACGCCGACGCCGGGACCGAGGATAAGCCTTTCGGGACCATCGCCCATGCCGTTTCGGCCGCCAAGCCCGGTGATACCGTTGTCGTCTCCTCCGGCGTCTACCGCGAGGGCGACCTTGGCAAGGGGGTAATAGGTGAATCGGACAAACCCATAATCATCACGGCCGCCAAGGGCGCAAAACCCGTCATCGACGGCTCTGTCGAAATCGCCAAAGGCTCCGACGGCTGGACTAAGCTCGAAGGCGACATATACGCCAGGGACTTCTCCCCGGAGACCGGCTACTGCGGGTACGTCGCCCAGGACGGCCTGCGTATGTTCTGGTACAAAAAGGGAGTGGATTTCAAAAACGACTCCCTGAAGGCAAAGCGCGGCTGCTACTTCGAGGAGACGTTGAAGAAACTCTACGTGCGCACGGGCGATTCGTCGAGCCCCTCCGACCACACCTACAACATCGCCGTCTACCCGTACGGACTCCACCTCTCCGGCAGCCGGTACGTTACCGTGAAGGGCTTTGACATCCGCTTCTTCGGCGAGGCAGCCGTGCGCGTGAGCGACGGCGCTCGCGGATCGGTCGTCGCCGGGAACCGGATACACAACGCGCCTGCGGGCATCCTGGTCCTCGACGAGGCGACCTGCGAGACCGCCATATGGCGAAACGAGATATACGAGGAGGGGCTCACGGACTTCACCTGGACGGCCGTCAAGCGGAGCAACTACGCCCGCCAGGGCACACGCATTATGGCCGGGCGCGGCACGTCGGTCTGCTACAACA
>JAGHCE010000157.1 GCA_021160625.1 Planctomycetota bacterium
GCGTCGATGAGGTACTCGATATGCCTGCCCCCGTTTCCCCCGATTACGCGGCTGCGCCAGCCCTCGCGCTTTGCGCGTTTGAGAAGACCTTTCTTCGTTCGGAATCCGAGAGCATCCATCAATGCCGTCGACGAGACCCAGGCTGCCACTAAGAGGCCCTCCCCGAACCGCCTTCGGGTGGCGGTACTGCCTCGCGCGCCACGGCGCACGCGCAATCCCCAGCGTCGCCGGCAGCAGCCCGAGCCAGCGCCTCCCGCACGGCCGCCGGCAGGCAGGGCGGTATGTAGACCGCTTGAAACCGCCCGTCGAGGTCTCTCCAACGATAGGGCCAGCCCTGTGCGCGCGCGAAGCGCTTTACGTCCCAGGCCGGTATCTCCAGGAGAAGCCCAATCTCCTCGGCCGTAAGCCCGAACTCGCCCGTCTGTTGAGGATCGATCACGGGCGCCTCCTGCGGTCACGCTCCTGCCACCACCATTCGCCGAAGAGGTCGGGACCGTCGCGGCCGATGAGGCGCGCGAGGGCCTGCTGGACCCACGGCGTCGAGCGGCGGCCGGTGACGACCATTCGGACGTGTTGCCGGGAGCAGAAGCGCTTCGTGCGGCGGGTGATAATGAGTCCCACTTCCGGGAAGTTCAGGCCCCTGCGGCGCAGAAAAGACCGAAGGCGTTTGAAGCGGTCGTCCTTGGAGAGGATACGGACGGGGGCGTCCTTTGAAGCGGACCTCCGAGCCCGCACGGCTTCAAAGGGGGGCCGCCCCCGCCCGGTCATCAGCCATTCGAAATCACAGCCGGTGGCGTTGGCTATTTGCTGAACAACGGAGAATGAGGCGCGAGCACGTCTCCAATCCTCGAGGGAGCGCAGGGTGCGTTCCGAAAAGCCGATCCTGCGGGCAAAGGACGGGATGTCCCGGGTGCCGCGTAGTTGCTGAAGACGAAAGGGAAACTCGCGCGCGCTTAGGGGCTCATCACGTCGAATGGCAGCGCGATCACGCCAAAAGAGCTCTTGTTTTGTAGTCATAAGACCCCCCTCCCGTCACTGTCTGTCTCGCTTCGCCAAGCGTCACGGGCGCCTCCTGTGGGTGCGCCTCTTACGCTCGCGTTCTTCCCACCACCAGTCGCTGAAGAGGTCGGGGCCGTTCTCACGCAATACGCGCGCGACCTCTTCTTGTATCCACCGGGTGAACCGTTGCCCCCTGGCCACCATGGAAACCTCTTGTCTGCAGCATTTGCGGCCGCAGCGGCGCGAGATGAGCTTCGCTACTTTCGTGTGGCTTAGGCCCAATTCGAAGAATTTTCTATTGACGCGCGTGTTCTTCATGGCTACCCTGTCTGCGTTTCCAAGGAAACCCGGCCGGGCCTGAAAAATAGGGGGCTTATCGAACCCCCTAACGACCGTGTCGATACTATAATCGACCAGGGTGATACCAGTCAAGAGAAAAAATTGATGAGCGGCGAAAAAACTTCGGTGGTGTCCATATCCGGCATTGGCCCTCGCTTGCGAGAGGTGCGGGCGCATAGATCGCAGGGTGCCTTCGCCAAGACATTGGGTATCACGCAAAGCACTTTGAGCAGCATAGAGAATGAGAAAAGTACTCCTACCCTGGTTTTCGTTCTCCGTGCAGCAACTCAAACAGGCTGTAATCTAACCTGGCTCCTGACAGGGGAAGGTGGGCCATATGTGGGTTCATTGCCGCAGGGAACCCCAACAGTCGCACACATTGATATCCCAAAGGTGGTGCGGCGCATTGTGAACCTTACTTGGCAGGAACCTGCGGAGGTCAAGGAAAACCCACAACATTACCCCGACTTGATCCCGTTTCTGGGGTATTTCGCCGACACGGGGATTATTGAGCATCCGGCACGGGAGGTGGAAGACGATGGCCTTGATCTCTACGCATCTTTCGGCCCAATGCCGAAGGGATCAGTATCCATACAGTTGCTCAGGCCAGTGGGGGGGTATGGAACACGAGCGTACTTAATCCTTGGCCCGCAGATGAAGACGCCGCCGAAGGTCGGCTTCGGCTTTCTGGAAGTCGAGGGAAAGCCCCCGCTCCTCTTGACAGCATGGGAACGAGAGCGAAAAATGTATACGCTTTATAGCGACGTGTATACAATAAAACGCGTCCATGCAGAACGGGTTAGGAGTGCCCGACTGCTGGTTGCTTGTGTGTAAGTGTGAAGGGGGGAAATATAATGGAACAGAAGCACTTCATCTACTGCTCGGCATGCCACGGGTCGATTATCGACGATAAGTGGGTCCGGAATCCCGACGGCAGCATTATTTGTTCAGAATGCATGAACAAGGCGGTACGACAGAAATCAATAGGTCGTAAGCGTCCGGCTTCAACTATGCGCTCGGTTGTTTTCGTCGCAATCGCTATGACCTTGCCGGGCAGTCTTTTTTTTCTTCTGATACCTTCGATAAGGCGGTTATTGGGAGACGGACAAAAAAATGACAAAATGAAAGATCAAGGGCCGCGCATGGAAGCCGGTGGTTGGCTTGCGGCAGCGTTTGTATGTCTCTGGGTTTCTCTCGCTTCGCTTGGCATTCTCGGGATTGTCAAGGACGGTAATTTAGAAGAAGATGCTGCTTCAGTATTAGTGCCCATAGTATTCGCTACGGTGGCTGGAGGACTGGCCTTGACAAGCATCATTGAGGCGTTCCGAGGTAAAGCACCGGCCGCCGCCATAACGATTTTCATCGTTTCCTTGCTCATGGCAATTGCCGTCGGCTTGGCGTCTCTCCCCAGCGAAACTTACTATTTCGTCTGGAGGCCGATCGAGTCTTTCCCATAGGAATACGGATCTAATGTGCGCACTCATGCTCATAGGCGTAGTGATTGTGATAGCCTTGGCTGGAGCCATGGCGGTTATGGGCTCCATTGTCATCCTTATAATAATGGCTACTGTCTTCCTTGGAGGGCTCGTTGGGCAACTTGCCTTCAGGCGTGTGGCAATGAAAGACCTCTGTGACGTCGGCTTTAATGGGGTTGAGAGGAAAGAGGCC
>JAGHCE010000119.1 GCA_021160625.1 Planctomycetota bacterium
GAGGGAGATAAACTTGACGGCCTTCGCCGAGGAGGTATGCAGCGTGATGGCGCCGTCTTCGACACGTATCGTCTCGATGCGCGGTCCGTTGGAAGCGTAGGAGTCGCCGCGATGAAGTGCCTCCCAGATGCCCTCGACGGTCCGTGGGGCGTTTATGTAGGTCCAGCCCATCGCGAAATCCCGCTTGGGTTGGTGGGTGTCGTCCGAGGCGACGGCCCACAGGGGGCGTTTGAACTTCCTGATGTACTTATCCCAGTAGTCGTTCGAAAAGCCACGCCCGACGGCCTTTTCGCAGGTGCCGTTGTAGACCTCGAACGCGATATAGCCCTCGATCTCGTTGAACAACTCGTACGGCATAAAGCTCCAGCGCGGGTGGCACAGGATCGCCATAGCGCCCCTGGAGCGTATTTCGTCAATAATTTCCTGCCCGGTGTCGAACCGGGGAATGTCGCCGGTCCGTCCGAGCGAGACGACGTGATAACTGAAATTGTCGCTTTCGCGTTTCACGTGGCATTCCTGCCCCGGCAGGAGCAGCATCCCGTCCGCGCCGGAGGCCTCGCCGTCGAAATACTTGTCGTGGTCCGTGACGGCCAGGGCGTCATACCCGTCGTCGCGGTACATCGCTACGATTTCTTCAAGGGTTGCGCGGCCGTCGGAGCGCGTCGTGTGGGTGTGGAGATTGACCTTGAGCCAGTGTTGGGGATAGGTGTAGGGGCTTTGGATTTTCATTGCCTGACCTTTCAGTTAAGTTTCCCCAGCTTGTGCCATGGCGGGTACGCCAACCCCACCGACGCATAAATCTTGCCCCGCCGTGGGGGTCTTCGACCCCTCTTTGCTATGGAGGCCACGCGCGTTGCGCGCGGCGATCATTTGACCTTTCGCGGGCCAGGCTCCCCTCGCCCCTACGCGTCGCATGTGTGCCACGGCGGGTTTTGCCCCGCCGTGCAGATCGTATTCCGCGGGCGCGATAAATCGCCCCCCTACCGGTGCAATGTGTCACTGGAGGCTTGTCCACAAGTGGTGGTCTTCGCCCCTGGGTCAAGTGGAGTCGCGCTTCTTTCTCTTTATCTTTCTGACGAGGTCGAGGTCAAGCTTTCTCGACGCTAAGTCGATTGCCGCTATCGTGACGACGACGGCGTCACCCAGGCGAAACGACGAGCCTCTCTTCTTGCCTGCAAGCCTCTGGCCGCGCGGGTCGAAGCGTAGCGGTCCTCCCGGGAGCCTGGAGACGTGGACGAACCCGTCGACGAGAAACTTCGAGAGCTCGATGAATATCCCGAAGGGCTTCACGCCGGAGATGATGCCGTCGAATTCCCCCGAGGGGTCCTTTTCGAGGTAGCGCAGGATTTTGAGCTTGGTAAGTTCCCTTTCAGCGCTCTCGGCGCGGCGCTCGAGCTGGGACGAAGCAAGCGTTATCTGCGGCAGGCGCACGTCCCACCAGGCCCGCCTGTCGGCGTCGAGGCGGCCGGTGAGGTACTCGTCGAGTATCTGGTGTATGACGAGGTCGGGGTATCTTCGAATGGGGGAGGTATAGTGGGAGTAGTGCTTGCTTGCGAGGGCGAAATGGCCCTTCAGTTCCGGCGAGTACTCCGCCCGTCGCATTGACTTGAGGACGGCGAGGTTAATGACGGGCGACTCCGGGCGGCCCTGGGCGCGCTTTAGTATTTCCTGAATCTGGAAACGGTCGGAGGTGTCGCGGATGACAATCCCCATCCCGGCCAGAAAGGATTTCAGGCCCTGGAGGTCCTCGGGGGAGGGGCCTTCGTGAACGCGGCGGATATGCGGGAGGTTGCGCTCGGTCATAAACTCGGCCACCACCTCGTTGGAGGCGACCATAAACATCTCGATGAGCTTGTGCGACCAGTCGCGTTTGACCGGTACTACCGCCGTCACCTCGCCGTCGCCGTCGAGTTCGATGTCCACTTCCGGCATATCGAGCTCGAGGAGCCCCGCCGCAAGGCGGCGCTTTTCGAGGGTCTTTGCGAGCTCGGCGGCCTCGTTTAGAAGTGATTCCACCTGCGGGGAAAAGCCGATGTCCTCGGGCTTGTCGCCGGCAAGGACCGCGGAGGCCTGCTCGTAGGTCATTCGCTTGACTGAGCGGATGATGCTCTTGTGAAGTTCATAGCCCAGGAGTTCACCCTTGCGGTTGTATCTCAGGATCACGGTCTTGGTGAGGCGGTCCTCGTCTTCGCGCAGCGAGGCTATGCCGTTTGAGATCGAGTGGGGCAGCATCGGTATGACCCTGGTGGGCAGGTAGACGCTGGTGGAGCGATGCGCCGCCTCGGCGTCAAGCTGGGAGCCGGGAGGCACGTACTTCGAGACGTCCGCAATGTGCACGCCGAGAAGCCACCCGTCGGCCGTGCGCTTGATGCTGAAGGCATCGTCGAAGTCGCGCGAGTGAACCGGGTCGATGGTTATCACGGTACGCTTGCGCAGGTCCAGGCGGCCTTCCAGGTCATCAGGGCCGATCGTGTCAGCGATCTCCTCGGCCTCGCGAAGCACTTCCTCGGGAAACTCGCAGGGCAGGTCGAACTCCCGGATGACCGCGATCGTATCGGTGGCGGCCTCTGCGGCCGAGCCCAGGACCTCCACCACGACGCCTGAGGGGCGTCCGGGCGCCCTGGCCCAGGACCGGATTTCGACAACGACCTTTTCGCCGCTTTGGGGTGAAACACCCTCGAAGCCCGTCACGTTGATTTCACGGATGGCCGAGTTGCCGTCCACGAAAACGGTGTCGCCTGCGTCCGCGGCTTCGAACGTGCCGACGAAGTTGACGCGGTGCCGCTTTATGACGTATTCAATCTTGCCGGCCGGTTGCCCGAAACGTCCGCGCTTCTTGAGGATACTGGCCGCCACGAGGTCGCCCTCGGTGGCCGAGCCCAGGTCGTGCGGAGAAATGAAGATATCCTGCCGGTGCTTTGCCTTGTCCAGAGGCACGACAAAGCCGAAGCCTGCCTTGGCGATGTCCAGGTTGCCTATTGCCAGGCCCGCCCGCCCCGGAAAGGTGTAGCGGGAGCCCTTGACGCGGGCGACCTTGCCCGCGTACTCGAGGGCCTGGAGAGTCGCCTTGAAGGACTCGAAGTGTTCCTCCGGAACCCCAAGGCCTGCGGCCAGCTCGTCGGCTGTTGCAGGGGCATATTTTTTCCTGCGGAGGAATTTTTCTATTTGTTCGGTATACGGCATTGTTTTGTCTCTTATTGGGTTATTTTCGGGCCGGGCCGGCTCTCACGGCCTGGAGTTCGCGTAGGAAACAGGTTATGAGGACTGCGGGTTTCTTGCAAGGGAAAAGAGCCGAGCCCCCGGCAACCTCGGGTGAATGCAGTAGCTCGGCCGGATGCGCCGGTTACGACTTGCCGTAGTCTTTCCAGAAGTCCTTCTTGGGCTTGACCGTCTTCAAGTCGACTATTTCGACCTTTGTGATATACGTACGTTCCGTTGCATAGGCGTCCTTGTCCGCCCAAGTGTCGGCGCATTTCTCGGCGACATCGAACCTGTCTATTACGCGGCCGAATACGGAGCAGGTCCCTTCCATCTCCTTTGCGTCGTGAGCGAAGATGACGAATTCGCTGCTGGTTTTCGGTATCAATTTGCCAGCCGGCGGTGGAAGCATCGCGATGCTGCCGATAACCGGCGGCAGTGAGGACATCTCCATATTGAACCAGTAACCCGCAGTACCTCCGCGCCGACCGTTCGGCGAGCCGGATTCTATATAGGCGGTGGGGACCACGCGGTAAAAGTAGAGGCCTTCGTAGAAGCCCTTCTTGGCGAGGTAGATGAAGTTTTTGACGGTTTGAGGGGCATACTGCGGACGAAACTCGATGACGATACTTCCGACGGTTGTGTGGATTACGGCGGCCTTGCCCTGCATAGCATCGATCTCTGCCTGGGTGATCGTCAGGTCAGGAGCCGGCAGGACGATCTGGTCGGGCCATAGCGGGGGCTTGTCCGGGATTTCGCCTTCGCCGGTGAGAAACGAAAGCTGTTGGGCTGCCTCGGTTTGTTGAGGTTCTTCGGTGGCGGCTTCGGATGCTTCGACTTGCTTGCGGTCGGCCGGCTTCTCGGCC
>JAGHCE010000176.1 GCA_021160625.1 Planctomycetota bacterium
ACGTCGATGAGGCCGAAGAGCTTATGCGCCGGGGCGCAGCCGAGCTTCGCCTGGCGGCTGCGCTGGTCCTTGTTGCTATCGGTTCCCGTGTGCTTGAAGACGAAGACCGGCTCGCGGACGGACATCAGGCCCTTCGAGGCGGAGCGGTCGTGCTCGTACATTTTCAAGAGCGCCTCCCAGAAAAGCGCCAGGTCGTCCTCGGAAAAACCCGTCCCCCCGGCAAGGTGCGCGCTGATAAAACCCCTGCCCAGGTAGAGGCCGTAGGGGATGAGGGCCTTTCGGCCCATTGTGCGCAGCTTGTCCTCGGGTTGCTCGTCCTCCCATTTCTTGTAGTCGGCGCTGGACTTGGCACCTTTGACATTCTCGGCGACGGCCATTCTCGTGATTGATACGTCCATCGGGAGGATGGGATCGACCGAGCGCGCGAAGGCGATCTGGACGGGACCGCGAACCTGGCCCGCGTTGGCGCCGGTGCTCATAACGGCGCCGAATGTGCGCACGTCGTAGAAATTCTTACACATCCAGTCGCGGGCCAGATTGACCTTCGCCTTCGACGCGCCCTTGGACGTATCGAGACCGCCATCCGTTTCCTCGTGCGACATCACAATCGGCCGGTTGAGATTCGTGGCGTGCTCGACGAAGACGGCGTTCGGGGCCGCGTTCTCGCGGGCGATCTGGACGTAGTTGCGGATGCGTCGTTTGATGGCGACGTCTGAAACGAGGCCGTGCATATCCTCCGGGTCGATGCGAGGGGCGTTGCCGGCGTCGGGGTCACCGTTGGGGTTTCCATTCTCGCAGTCGAAAAGCCAGGCGAACTCGTAGCGGTTGGAAATGGGGTTACTCATCGTTTTCCTCCTCTTTCCGGTTGGTGTCATCGGACTTCTTGGGCCAGAGATCAGCCATCTGCTGGTAGTAGCCGAGGGCGAAGAGGCTTTGCTCTTCGATAGTGAGCGTACGAGGCATGCTGTCCTTGAGGCGGCACGCGATGCCGGCAATCTTCTTCTCGTGCCAACGCGCCGCGGGTTTATTCTTCTTTTCAAGCTTATTGAGGTGGTATTGGCTCGTGCGCGCCAGCCTGCCGAGGACAAGCGCGGGCGTGGCGCTTGCGGCGGCGTAATAACGCTGGACTACCCCGGCGTTAATGTCGCTATCACGGTCGCGAGACTTCCGCTGCAGCGCGGCATAGACCGCCATCAACCGGCCGCAGTGATACGCCGACGAGGGGTGCCCCTCGTTTAGATATGATTTCATTTGACTGGACATATCTCCTCCTTTTATTCTGGCCTTCCGGATGTGATAGGCTTTCAACAGGCCCATTCGGGCATGGTTGGCAGGTTGGTCCTCAATTACGGCGACTTTCACCCTGGCAAGCGCCTGGGCCAGTGCCGCATAGGGGATCATCTCGCCGGCAACCGCAACGTGCCACATATTCGACACAAAGGGTCCGGGCAGGTCTTTCAGGTCCCTGACGGTGGAGCCGAGGACGGCCATGAACTTCGGCGGCTTCGCAAGAGCGCCACCACCGTTGCGGTGCGTGATTGAAAGGTCGTCGAACCACGCCTTGACGTTTTTGACCAACTCATCGAACCGCCCCTCCATCCAGTCGCGGACCATCACGCGCCCGCCGGCCCCGGAAAGCGTCAGGGCGTAGAAGCGGTTTTCGGCGAGCCCCGGCCGCCGTCCCTCCCTGATGCTTCTGAGCAGGCGCGCTGCGCTTTCCTGTGCGTTCGATTCAGCCTGCTCGGGGCTCTCGACGAGCCACGCGAGTGGGTCATCTTCTTTGGCGATGTTCTCCTTGAACCAGTGAACCACAAGCGCACCTGCGAGGCGCCGTTGGGATAGGCCTCCTCTTCCGGCAGGAAAACCTCTACTTGGCCGGTTGGTCGGCCGCCTTCCCGGTTACAGCGCCCGGCAGCCTGGACTATTCCCTCAAGCGGTCCCCAGGCCCTGAAAACCTTTGGGAAGTCCAGGTCGACACCGGCCTCTACGCACTGCGTCGAGATGAGACGACAGGGCGCCCCGCCTTGAAGCCTTTCGCGCACTTCGTCCAGAACCACCTGCCTGTGCGCGGGGCACATATTCGTGGAGAGGTGAAAAAGGCCTTCAGCGCCTTTCTCTTTGAGTTCGTCGAAGAGGCCAAGAGCGTGCCTCTTGAGATTGACGATGCAGAGTGCCTGGCGGCAATCCGCGATGCGCCCGGCAATCTCCCCCCAGGTAACGGCCGCATCGAAATCTGCGGGCCAGGCAACCTCCACGCGTCTTGCGCGGCCGAGGAACTGATGGATCACAGCGACCTAGTGGAGGCCGCCTGCCGCGAGATCGTGGAACACGCGCGCGACCGAAAGTCAGTACTCATCTTCGCAACCGGCGTTAAGCACGGCAAGCACATCACTGATGTATTGTGCGAGAACCACGGCGGCCAGACGCGAGAGGTTTCGATTCCGCTTTTGTGCGGGGAGGGTGGCGGAGAGGCGGTGGTTTATTCAGCGTCAGGGCAGGAGCTCTCGCGAGAGCCGCTCGTGGTGAAGGATTCAGCCGCGCTGGTGGAGGCTGAGATCCCGCCTGCGGGGAAGGTGGAATCAACCGTTGAACCGATGGGATTTACCCCCGAGATGCTTTTCAGGGCAGACGTGGAGTAGCCCTTCGGCGGGCTGCAATGGCGGCCTATTCAGTCAGCCGGACGCGTACGGCCTTGAGGTCCATAACGCATTGACCGGGTATCGAAATTGCTTTTACCGCAAGCACGACCTCTCCTTTCTTAAGCCTAAGGGAGCCGAGTTCAAGCGGCGCCCAGACCTTTTCGTAGACCTCCAATCGCGGCACGCGGTCCGGGCTGGGCAAAGGCCGCGGGTCGTGGGCAGGCTCGACCATGCCTGAGACGGACTCTCCTCCGGCTTCGACCTGAACCTCGCCCCCGACATCGTCCTGGGAGCAGGTGTACGTCAATGTTATCTCGTAATCGCCGGTATTTACCACGTCGATATGCCAGAGCACCCGCGAATCGGTATCGCTCCAACCGGTAACCCAGTCGTGAGCCCAACCATGTTTCCCTTTGTAACGAAGGGTGCCTTCCAGAGTTGCCTCGTGGGCGGGCAGTTCGACCAACCTCCACTCGCGGTAGCCTACCGGAATAGGGGGCGGCTTCGTCCCGAGTTTTGTAACCTCTTCGAACCAGCGGTCGTATTCGTTTTTGAGGCGCCGGGCCGCCTCGGGATATTGGGCGGCGATATCCGTCTTTTCGCCCGGGTCCGTTGCCATGTCGAATAGTTCCGGGGGCTTGCCTGGCTCCACGACCATCCTGTAGCGCTGCGTACGGACGGAACCTACGGTTCTGAAACCGTGAAATATAATCCGCTCGTGCCAGTCGTCGCTGCGGCCTTCAAGTAAAGGGGTGAGGCTTACCCCGTCAAACTGCGGGGTTCCAGATTTTCCGGCGCCTGTCATCTCTAGTATCGTCGGCGCAAGGTCGATATGGGCGGCGATTTCGCTTACGGTGGTTCCGGGCTTGATTCGGCCGGGGAAGCTGATGAAGCAGGGCACCCGCACGCCGCCCTCGTGGAGCGATCCCTTGCGACCCCTCATGCCTCCGTTGTAACGGTCGGTGTTGGGGCCGTTGTCGCCGAGGAATATAACGAGCGTGTTATCGGCAAGCCCAAATTCCCGGAGCTTTGACATCAGGCGGTCGATGTTGTCGTCGACGTTTTCAATCAGGCCGTAGACGCTTGCCAGGTCGTCGGCGGCGCCGCGTTCCTTGTATTTGTCGAAGTATTGCTGAGGAACCTGAAAAGGGGAGTGAGGGGCATTATAGGGCAGATAGCAGAAGAAGGGGCGGTCGCTGTTTCTCTCGATGAATTCAAGCGCCATGTCCGTCAGGACGTCGGTGATGAAGCCCTCGGTCTGGAGCGGCTCGCCGTTGTGTTCAAGCCTGGCGTCGAAGAAGTTGCTCAGATGCCCAGCGCAGAATCCCCGAAACTCGTCGAAGCCCTTCGCGTTGGGGTGGTAGGGATAATGGGCGCCGTTGTGCCACTTCCCGAAACAGGCGGTGGCGTAGCCCTCGCGTTTGAGAAGTGCCGCGATGGTCGTTTCGTCGAGACGCATATTCTCCCTGCAGTTTGTCACCCCAGTTACGCCGGTACGAAGGGGATAGCGGCCGGTCAGCACGCCGGCCCTGGTGGGGGCGCATACCGGGGCGACATAGAAGCGGTCGAACCGGGCGCCGGATTCGGCCAGGCGGTCCATCGTGGGCGTATCCAGCATTTCGTTACCGTGCGAACCGATATCCCCCCAGCCCTGGTCGTCGGTGAGGATAAGAATGACGTTGGGCCTTTTTTCCTTCACGGCTTTTTCCTCCGGATAAGTCCTTCAAGGCAGAAGCTTAGCCGCTTGGACGGTCGATTCTCAGAAACCGTGCGGCTCTGGGAATTTCCTCATATTCGGCCCCCGCCTTCTTAAATCCCTGTCTATAGGCCGGATGACTTTAGCGCATTACATGCCTTTGCATATGATTATTCTAATGGTGCGGCATGTTTGCGCAACGGGGATATCCTATTTTTCGGGGTTGAATATGACGCCGAAGAAATTTGGGCCTGGCAGTAATACGGAGTTCCGGCGCCGCCTGGCGCGCTGTAACCGTTGCGCTCGGCGTAGAGATTCATGCGGTCCAGCAGCAGGATGTCGCTGACGATGACCCTGATGAGGAGTTTGGCTGCGGGGAGGGTGGCGGCGAGGCGGTGGTTTATTCAGCGTCAGGGCAGGAGCTCTCGCGAGAGCCGCTCGCGGTGAAGGATTCGGCCGCGCTGGTAGAGGCTGAGATCCCGCCTGCGGGAGTTCTCGTCGTCGAGCTCGAAGCGCCGCCGTGGGAAGTCAGCAGCGCGTCACGGAAGTAGGACGGGGTTTGCCCCGCGCATCTTTTGGGGAAAGCGACGGGCACCCGCGGCGGTTTTGATCGCGCCGCCGCATCCGTCCCCGGCGTTGAAAAAGACCGTATAATCCTTCCCACCAGCGGAAAGCTTTAACACTACCTTGTCGCCATCGGCGCCGGCCGACGGTGCGGGGGAAGGCTGGGCGCCGGTGGGGACAATTTTCAAAACGTGCAGAAAGGCCGTGCTCTTGACTGGGCCGTCCGTCGCCGCCGTGGCCATCTGCCATCCGGAGAAGCCCTTGTTCTTGTTGAGAATGCTTGTCGGGGACAACGAAACCTTCGCTCCGGCAGGCAGAAGCGTTAGGCAAACCATTTCGCATTCGGCGGCTTTCACCGAAAAGCCGCCATCGACCGTGGTTACCTCACGCTTGAGGAGCTTCTCGCCCCGGAAGTGTTGTGCCTCGAGCGTGGGAACATGGCAGCGCCATTTGATTACACCCTCTTCGGCGGCATCGACCCGGTCGAAGAGGACAAGCGTATTCGGGCGCAGGAAAAGCATCTGCCGCGTGCACCGCCGCGCCACATCAAGCTTGCCGGGCACGTTGTAGGCACCGGTCAGGTCCCCGGCGGCGTAAACATAATCCCCGGCGTCATCGAGCGCCGTAATCCTGCCGAAAGACTCCTCGAACTCGCGCAGTATCTCAGCTTTTTTCGCGATGATCTCGGGCGTTTTCTGCCACATCTTGTCGTAACCGGTTTCAGAACGCCATCTGTCCCACGTAAGCTGGCGGTTACCGTCGATGACGATTGTGTTGCGGAAATCCGAGCTGTACGCGCTTCGTGAAAATTCATCGCTTCCCACGTCGGCCACGAGACGCTCCGAGCCTTTGGTAATGTTGAAATGGCCGCTGTCCGCCCTGAAGAACTCACCCGTATGCGTCGCCCCGCAGCGCAGCGACACCCAGGTGGCATCGACACTCCAGTCGGAGCGGGCGACTACCTCGCCGCGGTATTCACTCAGGTAGCAGAGCGGAAGACCGCTGCTGTCGGCCGCGGCTGCCCCGGAGACCCCCAGCAGGAACCGCTCGAAGGCCGCGCCTCTCACCCTCGGGAAGGGGGAGCAGCTTTTCAGCCAGCCCTGTGCGAGCCGGCCGGTTTCGGCGCCGCGGAAGTGGTCGGCCAGCCACAGCATCATCATTTCCTGGCCATCGTTGAGCATGTTGTAGTCGCACGAGTACTTGTGGTGGCCGTAATGGTTGATCGTCTTGAAATCCGGCCCGGTCCAGTAGAGCCATCGGTAGACCACATCCCGCGGCCATTTGCCCAGGTCCGCCCAGAGGTCCACGCCGGTGGCGGTCTTGACGGCCTCGCAGAACTTGAACATGTTCGTGTTAACCGAAGTCCCATACGCAATTGCCGCAAACGATATCCCGCCCTTGAGGACCTCGCGGTGGTACGCGGTCCAGATGCTTGCGGCAAGCATGGCCCGCCGCCCCCACTCGTCTGCTACCGGCGCATCGCCATGAAGCGCGAGCCAGACCATCCCCATGTTTTCGGCCCAGTGCACCCATGTATTGGTGTCGATGTGCGGGCGGGCGCCCTCTGCGCAAGGCGCCATATCTGCGTAGTCCTGTGTCAGCCATTCGCCGGCAGTGGCCAGACCGGGGCTTTCGACGAGTGCGCGGACGTCCTCTTCGCTCATCGCATCGCGGACCCAGTCGTAGGCGATGCCGAAGCTGTTGCCGATCCATTTGCCCGTGTTCCATTTCCTGTCGTAGTTCGTCCCGGAAAAGACCGTTTGCATATGGTCGCAGAGGGCCTTCATCCCAGCCACCGCGGCCGAGGCGTACATGGCATCCCCGGTGACCTGATAGGCAAGGGCACAATTAAGCACATTCTCACGCGCGGGTTTCTCGACCCCCTTGTCAGCGGACGCCTTGATCGCCAGCCAGTCGGCATCCCCCGCGGCGGCTTTGGCCTTGAGCCTTGTGAGGCGCTCGTCCGTCAACCATATCCGCGGCCGTTGACTCTTGATTACGTATCGCGACATGTCGGCGACGTCGCGCGCAACCGCCGTCGTGCAGAGAAGAGAGAACGCCAGGCCCACCAAAGTAACGAAAGTCAGAAAACTCGCATAGTGCATTGTTCAGGTCTCCCAAATCGGTTTTCAAGCGCTTCCTTTACGAGGCACCCGGCGCCGCGCGTCTTCCGGGAGAAGCGACGGGCGCCCGCCTTGAAGGAAGCCGTACAGTGGTGTCATTGTGCCTCGCCGGAGATCGCCGCCTGCTTTTGCACGGCGTTCGATAATGGCCGGTCCAGCGCTTCCGGGGCGCCTGTTACCGAGATGCGCCCGGCGCATTCGCCCTCGCGCGCAAAGGTCACCCTGACCTTGCGGTTTCCGCTCTCGAACTCGACGCCGACGTGGTCCTCGGCGCTTACCAGGCGGGAGGGGCTCATCTCCCGCAGTTCCCCCTCGTTGGCAACCTCGATCAGATGCAGATACTCGTGGGGCTTGACCGCTTCTCTCGGCGTTACCTCGATGCGCCATTGTCAGAGGAGCTCGATGTCGTCCCTTGTACGCCATTCTTTCGGGAGGGGCCAGTTGCGCCCGTCGTTCCAGAACTGTTTTTTCGGCCCGCCTGTCTTTGTGATGGAGGCGTCCGCCGGCAGAAGCGTTCGGCAGAAGATGCGCCCGAGCTCCTGCTCAGCGGAGAATACTTCTCCCTCTATCAGGGGTTCGCGTGCCGTGTGCAACAGCCATCGCTTGGGATAGTCGGCGTCGGTCGAAACAACGCGGTCGTAAACCACGAAATGGTCCGGCGGCAGAAAAACGAACTGTCGTGTCGCGAGACTGCACTTCTCGGGGCTGTAGCAGGGGGTCGCATCGCTTGCGATGTAGGTATAATTGAGGCCGGTTTCAAAAGCCAGAAGCTTCGAGCCGCCGCGTTTGTTCATCCCACCGTCGTTGGGTACGGGCAGGTCTTCTTCTCCGGGGGCCACGTCATACCAGTAAGGGGGAAGCTGTTCGCCGGGCATGCGGATTGTAACACAGTTGTGGGCGACGGTGCGGCAGTAATATTGGTTGAGGTGAATCCCGGGCTCCGGGCGCGTGCCGCTGTCGAGCGCGAGAAAGCCGTTTCTAAAAATGACGAAGTTGTTCTCGTCAAAATGCTTGTGATTGCGCATGGTGCTTCCGGTGGTGAACAGTGCATAGGTGTCCTTCGGTCCCGAGCCCGAGCGCATGAAGATTTGTCCCATTCTCTCGAAATGGCGCGCGGGCGGCAGAAGCCCGGCGGGCAGCAAGGGTTCGGGCGACTTCTCAAGGTCGGTCAAAAGGAATGGATGGAAGGGCCACGCGTAAATGTTTGTCTGCGGCGGAAGCTGCGATTGCAGCCAGTGCGCAAGCGCCGCATGCTCGCGCTTCGAGACGGCGTAGAAGTTTCTCAAGTGCTGGAGATAGGGCCAGAGGCTGCTGATGCGCAGTTCGTTTGTCTCGTGATAAGCGTCACCTGAGCCGAACCAGCGCGCGCCGGGAAGCCAGTTCCAGAGAAGGTAGACAACGCCCTCGGGCACGTACGGCCACTGTGGCGCGATGTCGGTGTCAAAAGCGCTGCGCATCGTGTAGAAAAAGTTGAACTCCGCCCATGGGTACGCGCCGTAGGCATAATTCAGGGCGATCGAAGCCGCGCCGCCATCGTCGCCTGCCGCTGTGCTTCGGTGGGCAAGAAGCTGCATGTAGAGGTCGCACCCCTCGTCAACCAGCTCGCGAGAGGCCGCCTCGTCAGCACCGGTTCCGACGGTGGCGATGCCGGCATACCACAAAAGGCTCGGCGTCCCGTAAAAACCGCTCGTGATGCCGCTGGTGTTGCGGCCCGGCACCGCTGGCTTGTCATCCGAGGGCTGTACTGCCTTGACGTGTTCGAGGATGTCTTTTGCCATGCGCTTTCTTGTCTCCGCGTCGAGCGAATCGCAGATCCAGTCAAACGCCGCAAAGGCGTTTATTCGCGAGCTGGTGTACCAGCTAACGACGTGGTTGTTCCGGTCGCATTGACGGTAGTGGGCGATGGTCTTTTCGAGAAAGAGACGTGAGTGCTCGAGGTGTTTGTCCTCGCCGGTAACGAGATAGGCGAAAGCGGCCGAGGAGGCAAGATCACCGTGGTCGCCAACCGGTACTTCCCCGGCAAACTCCGCATCGCTCCTGTCCATGAGCGTATCGAACCAATCCCTCCCTATTGTGAGGGCCCGCTTGCGAACGGCGGCGAAAGTGGCTTCGTTGAAGAAGAGCCTCGGTCGCTTGTCGCGGAAACGGTGCCATGGGACGCCCTCTCCCCTTGTTTCGTCGCCCGCCGCCGCAAAAGTAAGCAGCAACGCCAAAGAAAGGACCCACAACCTTCTCACTGATACTGCCCCTTGCAGTTCGTACCGAAGTTCCCAAGGAACATTCTAAAGCAGAGTGAAGGAGGATTCCAGTAAGTTTCAGTAACCGAACAAGGATATCAACCGGCCTTCCGTTTGTGCTTCCAGGCCGCCTGCTTAGGCGAGCGCTTCGCTTCCGGCGAGGGCATCCAGGACGCGCTGTTTCTGGCCCCCTCGATGCTCTTCCAGACCGACGAGATCGACGGGATGCTCCAGTCGATCAACAAGGCCAGGGACGCCC
>JAGHCE010000194.1 GCA_021160625.1 Planctomycetota bacterium
CCAGCACGATGTTGGCCAGCGGCGAGATGAAGGCAACCGAGTGGAAATGGTACGCGGAAAGCGGCGCCACGCCCAGCCAGGCGCCCGTCGAGTAGCCCGCCACGCGAAGCGCCTTGTGCACGAGAGCCGCTGCCGGAAACCGCCCTCTGCTCACCAGGCCGCCAAGCCGGGCGGCCAGCGGCCCGCCAAGGTAAGAGAGCCCCAGCACCGCCGCAAACGACATCTGGAACCCCGGTTTGAAGAGCTCCAGCGGCTTCCACAGCAACATCACGAGCGCCGCGGTCGACACCACCGACAGCACCAGCGCCCGCCTGGAGGTCATAAGCGCCAGGAAGAAAAATATCGCCATCAAGGCGGCCCTTACCACCGGCGGACGCGCCCCTGCCAGGAATGCATAACACACGGCGGCCACTATCGATACGAAGCTCGCGCCTTTTGCCGAAACTCCCACGGACCTCAACACCCACCAGACCAATCCCACGACAATGCCCAGGTGAAGCCCGCTTATCGCCAAGAGATGCATAGTCCCGCTGCGGATGAAACTCTGCCGGAGGGCCGCGTCAAGCCCCGTACGCTCGCCCAGAAGCACGGCCGGGATGATCCCAAGCCTGGTAAGACCCAGGCGGTCGAGCCGCTCGGAAAAGCTGCGCCGCACGACGGCAAGCGCGCGCCGGAAGCGGCACGGAGATATCCTGCCTACAACCCGGATGAGGCCCTCGGCCGGGGCGCGCGCAAGACAGGTTATCCCCCGCAGTTCCAGGAATCGGGCGTAGTCGAACTGCCCGGGGTTGGCCGGTGCGGCGGGGATGCGGAAGTACGCCTTGCCTTCAATGAGGCTGCCCCATGGTATCACCGCCGGCGTGTCAAGGTATATGCTGCCGGTCGCGCGGCCGAGGTGTGTACCGGCCTGCAGACCGGTGATCTCGACGAGGTACCGGCAAGCGGCATTTCGGGCCGCCTGGCCGCGAGGCACGCGCTCAAAAACTCTGCCCTGGAACAGGAGCACTTTTCCTTCCGCCGGCGTGTCGCCGGCCAGGAGGATATGCCTTAGCGACCCGGGAGGCGGTGTGATTTCAAGGGAGGCCGAGTAGGCGCCCAGGGCGGCAACCGATAGTATCAACGCCGCGCCGGCGCACCTTGTCCGCCCGGCAACAAGGCAAGCAAGCGTCACCGCAGCGGCCAGGGCAAGCGCAACGCCGCAGGCCCCCGGCTCGAAGCCCCCTGTGTGCGCCGCCAGAACGCCCAGCGCCGAGGCCGCCGCCAGGAAAAAGGCCCCCTGGCCGAATCTCACGACGGGCCTACCGGATGACGACATCTGCCCACGAGGCCATCCCTGTGGCCAAGTCCCTGACAAGCACCCGCCAGGTGCCTGCGGCGGCGTTTAGCGGCATTGCTATCGACACCTGAGAGCTACCCCGTTCGGCAACCACCCTGCGGCCGAGCTGCGGCACCAGCCGCCCCAGCGGGTCAAGGAGTTCAATCCCAAAGAGACGGTCACCGGCCGGCGCCCTCATTGCGAGGGTTGCCCGAACGTAAAGTGTCCGGCCGTCGAAGTCGACCTCGACCGGCAGGTCCGTAAGCGCCGCCGTCGTCTGCGCAACGGCCACCGGGCCCGCCGCCGAGCGCAGGTTATAGGCATAGGCCGGTTGCCTGATGGCGCGATCGACGGCCACGGCCACGGGAATCTTCGCGAGGAAGCCCTGCGTAGCCCTGACGGGGTCAGCCAGAACTATCCGGGTCGAACCGTAACGGTAAGTCCTCACCCTCGCGGGCAGGGCTTTACTCACCTGCTGCATCCGGGCCGACGGGGTGTAGCGCGCGTAGTGCAGAGCCCTTTCCACGGTCGCCTTTGCGGCGGCCTTGAGCACGGGGTTCTCGGTGCGGTAACCCTCGACAAAGGTGTTGAGATATACCGTCCGTCCGCTTCCCACGGAGTTGACGATCTCGACGAGACCCGCCTGGGACTTGCCGCCGGCAAGAGCCCCTGACGCCTGGAGCGTCGCGTCCGCAACCACGGTGCCCCTGGCAGTCCGCGGCACGCCGGGAGCCAGAAGCCCCACCCTCGCACCCACGAGCCCCTGGCGCTTGATGCCAAAGAGGGCGTCGGCCGGCGGCGTCTCGTACGCGGTGCAGGTCTCGTCCAGGAGACCGGCGGCATTGTCGGCGACCACCACGCCTCCCGACTGCGCATAGGCGCCCAGCGCCCTGACTGTCGCCGGCGAGAGGCACCAGGTCTCCGGCAGGACGACCATCCCGAACTTGCGCCGCAGAAGTACGCCCGACATCACCTGCCTCGCAGACACCCACTGGTAGTCCACGCCCAGGTCCGAGAGTATGTTCGACCAGGCCTCAAGCGCACCCGTACCGGAGGTCGCCGAGACGCCGCCGATGTCCTTGCCCGCGATGTAATCCATCATCCAGCCGGCCCTCACGCTTGCCGGGCTGTAGACAATCGCCACCCAAGCGTCCCTTTCGGCCTGGGATACGACGTCCGCGACACCCCGGAGGCCTTTGAGGGCGTCTGTGACGGGGTCGGCGGGCGGAGTTCCCGCCGCAGCTGTCAGCCGCGCGGCTTTCGGGGACTGCTGCCGGGATACGGCCTTTTCAAGAAACGCCGGATAGTTGTCGAGCACCACGCCCGCCATTCCCTCGGATGCGGCCCGCCAAATCTTGCCGGGGGCGTCCGGGTCGGCCGCATCCACGCGAACAAGAACCCGCGCCGAGCGATTGATATCCCTCACAAGCGCCCAGGACCACTCCGGCGCTTCCGGCGACAGCACGACGAAGTCGCACACGCCAGAGAGAAACGTCCAATCATGCCCACCGTAGGCCGACGGCGCCATCGCTCCCGTAAGGCCGGTCAGCGGCTTCACCACGCTCCAGTTGACATCCTGGCTGCCCGCCGCGCGCACCGCTATAGGGGCACCCTGGCAGACCGCCTCGACAGTGGCGGCAAGCCTGCCGTCCATATACTCGCGATGGAGGGCCCACGGCGCCAGGCAGACAAGCTTGTCCTTATCCTGCAGGACGGCACTTTTGGTCTCGCGAGCAGTCCTTGGAGAAACCTGAGAGTAATCGCGAAACGTCTCGCCCCAGAGACGGGACACATCACCTGGAGATGGTATCCGGCGGCTCACAAGAAGCCGGAAACCCGCCAGGTCGGCCTCGGCAAAGGAAAAATCCAGGACCTCACCGCCGCGCGTGACGCTTGGACTCTCGGCCACGACGTAACCGGCGGGGGCAAACACCCTCAACGCCCGGGCCTGCAGGCCCGCCTCCGTCCTCAGCCGCGAGATTTCGGCCGGATCGGAAAGGCTCACCTCCCTCACAAGCGCCTTGGTATCCCCGCTTTTCTCGTATTGCTCCCGGGCCCTTGCGAAGGCATCCTGGGAAATGGAAAATGTCCCCGGCGAGACAAGGCCGCACGCAATCGGCCTCAAGCCCGCCTTGCCCGCCGCAAGGCAGGCATCCCTCCCCCTGCAAAGCGCCGCCGTAACGCCCAGAGCCCTCGAGCCAAGGGCGTTGGCCTGCGAGAGGGTCGGCACCTTGTCGGCAATCACCACAAAGCCGTTCCAGAAGGTATCCTCCTTTGGGATCACCGTGAAGGCCGCGCTGCCTCGGCCGCCCACACCACCGGCCTCGACAGACCCCATCGGCGTCACCACCTCGCCCACCCGGAACATAAACCTTCCAGGACGTCTGACGCTTGCTGCGACAGTAGTGGAAAAAAACGTGTCGCCAAACGGGTCCACCCACGAGATTCTCACCGTGTCAACCCCGGCCGACGTGCTCACGAGCCCGGTGATGCCTTGCCCCTCGAGCACAACCGACGAATCGAGCCGAACAACAAGACCCCTCTCCTGGGCCATAAGTACGCCCGGGGCACTCACGCCCAGGACAATCGCGATGCAAACAGCCAGCTTACTCGGTGTCATTTTGCTCTCCTTGTTCCGTGGCCCCTGTTGCGGCGGGGGCGTCGAGATCGTCGAGCATCTCGCCTACGGCCTCCATCGGCAGCCCCACCACGTTCGAGAAACTTCCCCTCACCTCGCGCACGAATCTGTCGCCTGTCTCCTGGATGGCGTACGCCCCCGCCTTGCCCATAGCCTCGCCCGATGCGACGTACTCCTCTATCCGGCCGGGCGACATCTCACCAAAGACTATCGTCGTCGACACCGCGCGGCCCAGCGACCGACCCGCCGCCGTGTCGAGTATGAAAACCCCCGTGATGACCCGGTGGGTCGTCCCACAAAGACATCCGAGCATCCTGCGTGCATCGTCCGGCGTATCCGGCTTTCCCAGCACCTCGCCCTCGGATGTGACGACTATCGTATCGGCCGCAAGCACGACGGCGCCCGCCGCCTCTGCGGCCACCGCAAGCGCCTTCCGCCGCGCAACCTCCACGGCGGCGTCCTCCGGCGAAAGTCCGGCGGGAAGGCTCTCGTCCACATCGGAGGCAATGACTTCGAAACTGTAGCCGCCCTCGGCAAGGAGCACCCTGCGCCGGGGCGACGAGGAGGCCAGTACCAGCCGTTTTTCGGTATTAGTTATGAGAGGGGCTCCTTTGTGGCGGCCAGTATGCGCGTCCGGCCGGGCGCCACGGGTATCGAGGAGAGGTCTACCTCTCGCCACGTGTCCCTGAGGTCAATCACCGCGGCCGCCTCGTACGGCAGCCTCACGCGCACGTCGAGCGGTTCATTCGCGTGGTTGACGATGTAAAGAAGCGTCCCGCCGGCGGTCTCAACCGCACGGCCCTCGATGCGCCAGTCGCGCCCGCCGCCGGCAAGGGCGAACCTCACCGGACGGCCAACGCCCGCCGTCTCGGCCGCGGCGTTGGCGAAGGCGTTGAAACTTTCGCCGACGAGGCCGATGGCAAGGTAGTAAATGCGCCCCTTGCCGAGCGGCACCTCCAGGACGGCCGGTTCGCCCTCGGCGGTCCGTGCGATTACGACGGCCTTGTCCGAAGACTCTACGCGCTGGAAGACACCCGCCCCTTGAAGGACCGTGCCGCCGGGCAGGACGTCTCCCGCGACGACCTCTATTCGCCTGCGGGGCAGGTCCCGCGCCGAGGCCCGGCGGATAAACTCCTGGAGATACTCGTGGCGCCGGCGCTCGCCGAGGGCGAATTCGGGCATCTCCCGCCCGGTGATTGTAATCCCCATCCTCTCGAGGTGGGGCCGCTTGCGCGCGTACTCGTCGAAGAGAAACGACTCCGGGGTCATAATGACTGTGCCGCCGTCGCGGACGAACTTAAAGACCGCCTCGGCCACGTCGTCGAAGACGTACTTGGCCGCCGGTACGACGATGAGCCGGTAGCGGCCGAGGTTTCCTTCGCGTACCTGGAGACTCGATACGAACCGGACAGGCGCATCCAGGCCGAGCATCGCGTCGTAGACCCTTTTCGTCTCCATTGTGTAGGGCGTGTCGGTCACCTGGAGGAACTCGGGCTCGGCCTGCAGCATAGACGCGCGCGAATACAGTATCGCCATCTGTGACCGGACGGCGGGGAACGCCGCAATCCGGCTCCCCAGCCTGCGCACGTCAAGAGCGATCTTGAGGCATTCGGCCACATCCGAAAGCGGTATCTCCCAGGAGAAGGGAAGCGCCGTACGGTTGAAGTGCGGGAAATCCGTGGAGGGCTTGTCCGGCCAGTACCACATCGCCATAGCGGTGTTGCCGTGGATAAAATGCGGGAGTATCCCGCCGACGTCCCCGTGATACTCGAAGTCAAGCATAGGCTTTTTGCCGTCGGCAAGGCTCCAGAGGAGGTCGGTGGTTATCGTCGAACGACCGCCTTCGTTGAGGATCACGTCGTCCACGCGGCGGATGAGGTTTTCCTCGTCGACGCCTGACCGACCGAAGCCCGACTTGAACGAATACGCAACCGCACCCACCGAAACACCCACCCGTGTGTCCACTTCCCTGATGACGGACTTGGCCCACGCGGCGTGGTCGACGAAGCGACGGCAATTGAACGCCTGCCAGTCGAACCACCTCGCGCGGTTGTCGGCGGCTTGCTTGGCGTTCGGCATAACGACGATGTCGCCAAACGATTTGAAACCGGTCCCCCATATGTCGTTGAGATGCTCTATCCGGCCGTGCTTTTCCTTGAGCCAAGCGCGGAACATATCGAGTGTGCGCCTGCAATAGCAGATGTATGAGAGCTCGCCGCCGAGAATGTTTGCATGGACGTGCGGGTTGTCCTTCCATGCTGCGGCGTTGTCCAGAATGTACTTCCTGATTGCGTCCTTCGTGTGAGGGCTTTCGAGACACACCACCAGCGGTTCCTTGCCGCCGCCCAGCGACGAGACGTCGCGTACGATGTGGCCGCACCACCCTTCGTCGTCGTTCCAGACACGGTGCGTGTCGGCATACTTGTGAAAGGCCTTGTAAAGCGGCGTACGTTCGGCATCGTAGCGGCTTGCGCCGGCAAAGGAATGGGTGTGGGCAAAGTAGTCAATCGGCGTGAAATACTCGCAAAGGGGCCCCTTCTTATGGTAAAGCATCGAAAAGAGGAGCACGGGGGCCTTGTGGGCCGAGGGGCCGTGCGTCTCTTTTTCAGCGAAGTGCGCACCTGCAAATTCCAGGGCGGCGGTGTTGTAGATGGGCGGCACGTGGCAGGTGGGCTTCCTGCCTTCCATCCGGGCTTTGAGGACATCGTAGGCGGTTTCACAGGAGCGGCGCACGTAATCGTAGAGCTCGGCCTCGCGGCCAGCGAACCACTTGAGCTTCGGCCGGGCGTCGAGGCCGAGGTCCGCCGTTATGAGGGCGATATTGGCCTCCAGCGTCCCGAAGCCTCGCTCATTGGCGACGTCGATCAACGCCTCGAGGCGGCGCCGCTCGGCAATCGCCTCTTCGCCGAGCGCCTTTACCTCCCCCGACTCAGGGCCGGACAAAATCTCCCGGCCGGCGGCCTCCGGCGGCTCGCTGCCCTTCGTGAGCCGCAGATTGTCGAAATAAAGCGTGACATCCCTGTCGGGCGACGACATAAAGATCATAAAGAGGCGTATCTTCGAAAGGTCGAGCGCCCTGTCGCCCGCCCGCAGCCTGCCCAAGGGTATCTCGACGAACGTCTGGCCGTTGACGAGGAGAAATTCGCCGTTGTAGCGGGAGAAGTACCCGGTGGACCTGTCGTCGTCGATGCGGACGGTGACGCCGATGGGAGCGCCCTGGGGGTTGAAGACGTCCATCCTGAGGGCGTCATAACCGCGCCAGTTGCTGTCAATCTTGGCGGCCTCGATACCGGGGTACTTCACGCCGCTTTCAAAAACCACCTTGAAGGCCTTTTCCCCATGGGTGGCGTACTGCGCGACGATACTGCCCCGGAATGAGCCCCTCCACTTTATCCGGCCGTCCTCGAAATCGTCGAGGACTTTGACCTCGCCGGCAAAGGCCCAGGCGGCGATGTACAGCACCGCCGGCAAGACCGCAAGCCTCTTTGCATGTCCCATAATCCCCTCGCTTCTGACCGAGCCCCGATCTCTAATAGACTTTATATAGCCAAGGGCGGGGCTTTTCAAAGGTTTTCGCCGGGCCCGGCGGGCTCTTTTGGGTTGACACCGGCGCGGGAGGGCAATAAAGTCTTCAAGACCCGAACACCTTGAATACCCGCAGACACCGGGCAGATTGGGAAACCTTGCGATGCTGGAACTAAAATTCATCCGCGCCAACGCTGACGCAGTCGCGAAGGCCGTCGCCGCCAAGGGCGAAAAGGCCGACATCACCGCCATTCTGGCCTTAGACGAGAAACGCCGCGCCTACTTGAGGGATGTCGAGAAGTGGCGCTCCGAGCGCAATGATGTCTCCAGGAAAATCGGCGAAATGAAAAAGCACGGCGAAGATGCCGAGGCCCTTATGGTGCGGATGCGCGACGTCGGCGATCGTATCAAGGTCCACGAGACGAAGCTCAAGGAAATCGAGGAGGCCTTGAACGAGCACCTGCTGTGGGTCCCCAACATCCCCGCACCCGATGTCCCGCCCGGCGCCGACGAGTCGGACAACGTCGAGGTGCGGCGCTGGGGAACGCCACGCGAGTTTGATTTCCAGCCGCGGCCGCACTGGGAGATAGCAACCGACCTGGGGCTTGTCGATTTCACGCGGGCGGCCAGGATGGCGGGGGCGGGCTTTGCCCTTTTTACGGGCCTCGGCGCTAAGCTCGAGCGGGCGCTTATCTCTTTTATGCTCGACCTCCACACGACTATGCACGGCTACACTGAAATCCTGCCGCCGTATCTGGCCAACCGCGAGTGCATGCTGGGCACGGGGCAGCTGCCCAAGCTCGAAGAGGATATGTACAACACAAGACAGGACGATTTCTTCCTCATCCCCACCGCCGAGGTGCCGGTTACGAACTTCTACCGAGGCGAGATATTGAGCGCCTTCGACCTGCCGAAATATCTCACCGCCTACACGGCCTGCTTCCGGCGCGAGGCCGGCTCCTACGGCAAGGACACCCGCGGCCTCATCCGCGTGCACCAGTTCGACAAGGTGGAGATGGTGAAGTTCGTCGAACCGGAGACATCCTACGACGAGCTCGAAAAACTCGTCGGAAACGCCGAGGCCGTCCTGCAGGCGCTCGGCCTGTCGTACCGCGTGCTGGAACTGTGCACGGGGGAGCTTTCCTTTGCGGCGGCCAAGTGCTACGACCTTGAGGTCTGGGCGCCCGGTGCCCAGAGGTGGTTCGAGGTCTCCTCCTGTAGCAATTTCGAGGCATTCCAGGCCCGCCGCGCCAACATCCGCTACCGAGGCAAAGACGGGAAGCCCCGGTTCGTTCATACCCTGAACGGCTCCGGCCTTGCGCTGCCTCGGACCGTCATCGCCATCCGGGAAACCTACCAGAACGCCGACGGATCCCTATCCGTGCCCGAGGCCCTCAGAGGCTACCTCGGCGGCCTGGAAACGATATCCGCACCGGCGAAGTAGTCCACGCGCGCGTTATGCAAAAAAATCTTTATAAAACATTGTTGCTCATCTTGCTTGCCGGACGGATAATCGTGAAAGAGCTTCGTTGACGGCCGGTGCGGTGCCGGCGGGCAACCGGAGCAAAGGCAGGCCGGAAGAAAGGGGCATGCTATGAAGCGAGGGATGGTAGTATTTTGTATTGTCCTTCTGGGCGCCTGTATGGCTTTCGCGCAGGAGGAAGCCGCCGCACCGGAGTCCGCCGGAAGCGCCGAGAACCTCTTCGTCGAGGTCGGCGGTGGGTGGATGCTGCCGGAGGGCGAAGACTCAACGGGCCTGTGCTACGCGGGGATCAACTACGGCTTCGCGCTCGTTGACGAGATCCGCCTGGGCGCACAGGTAGGCGGGAAGGTAACCCTGCACGACGACCCCGACTGGCTCGCCTCCGCCGGGCTTTTCCAGCGCGAGGTCCAAGTCGGTTCGTCAAAGGCCGCCTGGGCCATCCAGGGGATCTACCAGAACACGTCGCGAAAGGCCGATCTCATCAGCATCAAGCCGACGTTTGGAATCGAACTGGACGAGCAGGACTACCTGGCGGTAACCGGTATCTGGGGGTTAACCGAAGAGCACGTCAAGCGCGGCGCAAATGCTCTCACCCAGGAGCCGGTGGACCTGGCGATGCTTGTCTGGGGCACCAAGTGGGCAGACAATTTCAAGACCGAGATCGGTGCGGGGTACGAGTTCAAGGACATCGACGCCATCGTCGTCGGCGTACACGCGGGATACAAGATCGATGAGACGGTGAGCCTCATCGTGACCGGCGCTATGGACCTCGACGACAACTACTACGCGGCCGCCGGCGTGAACCTAGACCTCGGCGCCACGGGCCGAAACGCCAGCTTCAACAACATCCAGAGTACGGGCCCCTCCGACTACACGCCGTTTCCGCTGGGAAGCCTGCCCGTGATCTTCTACGAGACGCAGGAAACCGAAGAAGTCGTCTGCCCCCCGATGGGGTAACCGAGCTCCAGACGGCCAAGAGACAAGCTGTAGGAAAAAAGGGCCGCGCCGAAAATGCGCGGCCCTTTTTATTCCCGCGAAACTACAATCGCAGGTCCCCCGCAGTACGCTCCACGCTCCGAGTGCTATTCGCCCTTCATCTGCCGGATGGCCCACTCGGTGCGGTCGATTACTTGCGTATCTTCGGGAGGGGCGTATTTGAAGGTACCCTCCGGGATCTCGACGTTTTTCTCGATCATTTTGAAGTCAAGGACAACGAGCGGCCGGCCCTTTTCCTCGCCCAGCTCGATCCGGCGCAAGAGGAAATCCTGCGAATCTAGGTACACCTTCACCGAACTGTAGTATCTTGCGGCCCCCAGCGGCAGCTGCATCTTCCCCTTCTCGAAGGCGGATCTCAGGCGCCCTGAAATCACGCGGACCTTGCGCGACTCCAGGGTGGACTCGTCGGCCGCGTCGAACTTGATAATCTTCGCGAGGTTGCCCAGGTCGAAAAGGAGGTTCGTTCCAAGGACCGGAAGTGCCGCGAATTCCTCGCCGGTCTCGCGCAGCGCTTTCTTGACCTTGTTTATGTCGATTGTGGTCACGACGAGGCCGACGGGTGTGGACTGCTGGGTCCAGAGGACTCCCTTTGAGATGACGGTGAGCGAGGAAAAGGTGTTCTCATTTATCGTGGTCGTCATCTGAGATCGCTCGTCACCGGTAGGGGAGGCGAGTATCTTGATGTGACTGCTGTAGTGCGTGGGGTAGTTGACATCGAGGTCAACCTCGGCCTCAATGTTTCCCGCTGCGGCCAGGGCGGACTTTGCCCGCATAATGATGTCAGCTGGTCCGAGGGCCCCTGCCGGCTCCTCGGCCGCGGGGGAAAACGCCGTGAGAAGCCCGCACAGGATTACCGCAGCCGTCGTGAATACACGCATAAGTTTCCCTCCGATAGCGGCACACTGCAGGGCACCGTCTGCGCCTGACGCCGGATTCTACCCAGTTTCGGCACGACGCCGCAACCTCCATAAGGAAATCCCCCCCACGCCCCCCGGAAAGACAAGCATATCGAGCATCGAGCACGGTAAATCGCGCCCCTACGCAGTCCCCGATGCCATATAGCCTCGTAGGGGCGAGGCAGTGCCTCGCCCCTACATATGTGGCACTGGTGGCTTGTCCACCAGTGATTATGGCGGCATACAATGCCGCCCTACATCTGTTCCGCGTGGGCTACGAGCCCACCCTACATTGGCCGCGCGCGTCAGCGCATTCGGGACTGGGACTCCCACATATCCGTGTTGGGGCCGAGCTTCGCCTTGAGGGTGTCGGTGGCCTTCGTAAGCCGGTCTATGTCATCGGCTGATATGTGGAGGGAGGCGGCCTTGGCGTTCTCGGCGACCTGGGCGATGTTGCGTGCGCCGGCGATAACCGTGGCCACACCCGGCCGGGACAAAAGCCAGGCCAGGGCCACACGTCCCATGGGTTCCGAAAGCCCGTCGGCTACCCGGCGGATTGCGGCGAGGACCTCGAAGGTCTCGGTCTCGGCGCCGGGCTCGCCGTGGTGCGCATTGGGACGCTCGCTTGAGAAAAGCCGGGTGCGTGCGCGGCCCTCGGGGACGTCGTCCGCCGTGGCGAACTTGCCTGTCAGAAGCCCCTGGGCCAGCGGCGAGTAGCACAGGATGCTGATGTCGTTTGCGACGCAGAGATCCGTGACCTCGTATTCTATTGCGCGAAAGAGCAGGCTGTAGGGCAGCTGGTCGGACTCGATGCGGCCCAGCTCGATAATCTCCGAAAGGTCGCGCCGTGCGAAGTTGCTCACGCCGATTGCGCGAATCTTGCCCTCGGTGCGCAGGTCCTCGAGCGCGCGGAGGGTTTCGTCGAGAGGGACTTTCCTTGACGGCCAGTGAATCTGGTAGAGGTCGATGTGGTCACGGCGCAGGCGCTTGAGGCTGGCCTCGCAGGCGACTTTCACCTCGGCGGCGCCCAGGTGCGAGCGGCTGACCTTCGAGAGGATTACCGCCTTCTCGCTGCGGTCGGCCAGCGCCTTTGCCAGGAGTTCCTCGGAATAACCGGCCCCGTAGCCCTCGGCGGTGTCGAACGTGGTTACGCCGAGGTCGAGGGCGGCGCGGATGGTGTCTATTGCCTCCCTCTCGTCCTGCGCGCCCCAGGTGGCATCACCCACAATCGCCCAGCAACCCATCGTAACGGCGGAAACGTATATGCTGCTTGAACCCAGTTCACGGTATTCCATCCTGTCCGTTCTCCTTCAAGACACGACTACGAGCCCCTACTAAGAATCGCCATATGCCCTGCGATGTCAAGACCCCGTCAGCAGCAGGAGGGCTTCGCCCCCTCTTTGCTATGGGGGCCACGAGCGTTGTCCGTGGCGGTCAACCAACCTTCCGCGGGCGAGGCATGCCTCGCTCCTTGTATATTGTTTTGGAGGTTGTGAGGTGGTAGATTGTGTGCAGTGTTGGGAGGTCGTGGCCGGGAGCGATGGTCGCTGGATGGTGAGGCTCGATTCTTTGCAGGCAAGCGGGTCTTTCAAGATGGTCGTATCGGGACGAAATACCGTGACGTTCGACGACGTCCTCGTCGGCGAGGTGTGGATTGCCGCGGGGCAGTCGAATATGAGAATGCGGGTCGCCGAGTCGGCAAATGCCGAGGAGGAGATCGCGACGGCGAAGTATCCGAGGCTGCGGGTGTGCAAGGTCACCTTCCGCACCGCCGAGGAGCCGCAGGATGACCTTGTGTGCAAGTGGGAGGAAACGAGCCCCGAGACGGCAGGAGTGTTCACGGCGGCCGGATACTTCTTCGCCCGCGCGATTCACCAGGAGCTCGACGTACCAGTGGGGATTGTGAACACCTCCTGGGGCGGAAGTGTCGCCGAGGCCTGGATGAGCATTTCGGCGTTGAGGGGAAGGTGGACATCATCACGGGGACGCTGGGCAAGGCGCTTGGCGGCGCGGCGGGGGGCTACATCGCGTCGTCTGCCGCCGTGACGGGTATGCTCGTCCAGAGGTCGCGCACGAGCCTCTTTTC